>JAYTAK010001138.1:0-30922 GCA_043737515.1 Candidatus Kuenenia sp.
GTGCTTCGGAAGATACACGAAGCGAACTCGGTGACTGCGATCCGACAAAAATGCCTGCCTCGATTCCACCGACTTCAGAATTCCGCTCACGCCTTTGATCCCCAGCGTACTTTTGTCCATGTTAAACTTAGCAAAACGCGGCGACTGAGAGGCAGAAATCCACGACCGCCTGCGTAGCTTCTCGCCCTCATGGGCTATCAACTACGATTCGCGGCACTAGTGTAGTGACAATGCAAGATTTTGGCAGGCCGGACCAGGCGCAGCGCCGTTCCGGCAATTGCCAGACACTCGCTCCGCTTGTTTTTCAGAACACGTTGCCAATGCGTCAAGTTTTGGGTGCGTTGGCGGAACAATCGTATGCAGGATGGACATTCATGTCCGTCGCATAGCCATGAAACACTTTCGAAGCGAAGGTTACTGCGCCTTGACAGCCGTTCGAAATGCGAATGTGCCTGACCAATGTCTCGGACATGAATGTCCAGGCTACAGGAATCGCAGCTTTGGACCGACACTCCATGGCAGGAATTCCCGCTGGAGAAGTGTCGGGGCTCATAGGGGGTGCGGGCAAAGCCCACGTTACCCCTGAGCGACCGTCAAAAGTCGTCAATCACGTTTCCGTCGTTTCGGATGATCAGGTTTCTGAGAATTTCATCAGCAATCGTGATTGGAATGACTCGCACAGAACCGTCCACGAACAGTGCCTGAAATCCCAGAGGCCGGATCTCGCCAAGACCCGCCTTTGGATTCTCCGGATCGAATGGCAGATCCTCCGGCTTGGTCCAGATCACCGCGTTGTCCGGATTTGCTTCCATTACAAACAGCGTATTACTTGTGCCATCGGTCACGTCACGAAACGAAAAGCCTGCAGTGCCTTCCATCATTGTTCCAGCACCGTCGATGGTCAGGAAGACGGTTTTTTCGGGATCGCTGAAACTCTGTGACTGATAAACTTCCGGCATCATCGGAATCAGTGTCAGGTTGTGTTCACTGTCCCACGGTTCATCCAGATGAAACTGTTCATACAGTTCGTTCTGCTCAAGAAATGGCAACAGATGCACACGCCAACTAAGCAGTGCATTCTCCGACTCGTCATAGTTGGCCCGCGCGGGAAATTTGTTGTTGACGTCGTGAAAGTTGTGCAATGCCAGCCCGATCATCTTCAGGCTGTTCCTGTCCCGTGTGCGGCGAGCCGCCTCACGGGCCTGCTGCACTGCCGGAAGCAGCAGCGCAATCGTCATGGGACCAGTCAGCATTGAGCTGTCCATCAGGTTTGCTTCGATCACTACATCGGTCCCCGAAACATTCGGCTGAATCCGGCCAAAATATATTCCGGCAAGTCGCCGCGCGTAGGCCAGATTCGCCTGCAGTACGGGGTCATCGCTCGCCATGCCCTTTTCTATTTCCTGCATCGCCATCTGCTGGCCAAATACCAAGGCCTCAGAGAGCGCAGAGTTTGTTCGCGCTGCAGCTTCTTCATCGGTCGTGCTCAGGATGCAGGTCAGTTTCAATCCCTCCGAAAAACTCATCCATGCCCGGACAGAATCCACGTCTGCGGGAAGTCCTTTGAGTCCCTCCAGAGCGGGTGGCGCGGGAGGAGCTTCCTGCAATCCAGCCATGATGAAGCCTCGAATGATCTCGACATTAGCCGCAGCCACGAGGTGACCGCTGTGCTGACTGTCCAGCAGCATCGCTCCCACGGAACTGCCGCCCGCCTGAGTCAGACTCTGTCGAATGCTTTCTTCCGTGCCCATGAGTACGGTGCCATCCGGGAACTCGACAGAACACATCGCGTCCGCCGAACTGGCGAGCGCTTTCCAGTAATGCTGCCCGTCGCCGAAATCCACCTGTTCACTGTGCTCCGGCTGATGCCACGGATAGTTTGGCTGCACGCCATCCTTCAGCTTGAACAGCGAGCCGAAGTTAAAGGGAGGCTCGCCGACGGGCAGAGTACCGAAAGCCACGAACGCATCGACATCCAAAGGATTCACGCCAAACTGCTGCTGCCCCGTGGCTTCGATCACTTCAAACGGCATCATTTGCAGACCAGGGTCCGATGTCATCAGACTCGGTCGAATGGCAGCCGCAGCAATGGTGCCTTTGGGCAGGTGTGCCACAATGGTGGCGAGCGGATCGGCATCCGCAATCCGTTTCTGAATCGCCGCCTGCTTATCCGTTTCGCCGGCGAGTTCATAGAGAATCCCAAGCTGGTTCAAAGTCTGCAGAAACGATTTGTCCGTGCTGCCGAGAATTGGCTCTTCGATGGAGGCCGTTTCCAGATAGGCCGTTTCCGCGTCCGTGTATCGCTCCGTATCCTGAAACAATCGCCCCAGATTGAAGCTGGTCGCCGCGTATTGCAGATCTTTCCCCGTCGTCGCTTCACGCGCCTTCAGACTGCGTTGGTACGCAGCCTCGGCTTCCGGAAACTGCTTCTGCAGCCACAAAGCCTGACCATATTCGTTAAGAGCACTGGCGACGAACGGATGCGATTCGCCGAGGGCGGCAACCTGCGCATCAACCAACTGAGAAAAAATCTGCGCCGCAACATCGTACTGGCCGCTCTTCAAAGCCTGAGCCCCCTGCGGTTCGGCTCCGGCTGCGACTGAGAATGCAATCTGCTTGGCGCGCGGTGCGGAGCTGAGCTTCTTCGCAGCCACCGCTTTCCAGTGCATCGTTTTGGCTGCCGGATGATCGGGGCCGAGAACTTCGTCATAAAGTTTCTCGAGTTCGGTCCGCAGAGCCGCAGATTCTTTGAATTCGTTTCTGCGAAACAGCTCATCCGAAAGATACTCACCATCATTGCCGAAAACATTGCGCAGTTTGACGATCAGATCTTCACTTTCCTGGTTCGCTGTCGCCACCTGAAACGCTTTGCGGTGAATGTCGACAATGGAACGCAGTGCCTGAATGGCCTTATCTTCGGGGCCGGTCTTTTGCAGTTCAGCAAACTCCTGCAGCAACTGAGTCTTCATTTGAATCAATTGATCCAGATTGTTCGGCAGCTCTGCGTCATCCTGCGACGATACCGATCGAGGCATGGTCACGACCAACATCAGAAACAGAAGGACGCTCATCAGTTTTGCAGAAACCGTTTTCATCAGCGTTCGCCTTTTGGGATTGAGTTTGATTTCAGTCATTCCGGGAATAACGAGTTTTTTTAGCAGGACGGCTTTGAATGTCGCATGCGCCACATCATCGCATTCTGAAAAGAGTTCGCAAGTAACTTTGTTGATGCGTTATGCGTCGCATGACGGGATCGGCAACTCCGGCCGCGCGGTCGGCAAGTTATTGACGATGGGCAATCTGTAGGGTGTGACAAGCAGCGCGCTGGCACACCGAATTCCAGACATGGTGTGCCTGCGCTGCCGCTTGTCACACCCTACAAATTCACCAACTGGCCAGCCGCAACTCCGGTCGCTGCGTCGATGAACAGTTGCTTGCGTTCTGATACCATTCCGAGATTGTTCTCATCTGACGATCATTGAATTCATCCGAGAGCCGGAGAGTCATCGATGAAATCCCCGTCCGCCGCATCCGCCCCGAAGCCTTTCGTGGAAGACGTCGAAGTCTCGGGACATATTATTGACAGCCTGCTGCTTCCCAAAACTCTTGACGCGATCATGGCTCACAAAGGCACCTTTGAAATTCGCAGGATCACCGTCGGACAGCGACGACTCGATCCCAGCTACGCCCTGGTTCAGGTGCAAGCCGACACGGAAGAGCAGCTCAACGTCTCCGTGAGCAGGGCTTCGAACCGATTGAAACTCCACTGAGCGAATTTGTCAAAGCCGGAGGCAGCGCGAAGTGTCTGACACTAAGGCTCGATGGCGAAGAGGCTGCAGCATGGCGGTCCTCCGGCTGATTCGATATACTTTCTGGGGACAAACCAGCATACTTCGTATCAGATGAACACACTTAATCCACGATATTGCGGGCAGCACGTCATGGCAAGCATCATATTTATTCGAGGTGGACAGACGATTCGGAATACGCTGGGTGAGACAGATGTCTCCATCGGCCGCCATGTCGATGCGGATATTCGCCTTGAACAGGATCATGTGTCGCGCAGACATGCTCGAATCTTCCGGGCCAAGGGTGCATGGTGGCTGGAGGACATGCACAGTACTGGAGGGACGACCGTCAACGGGAAAAAAGTGCTGCCTGCGACGCCCGTCATTCTGAGAGATCGCGATGACATCAGAATCGGATCTAACAAACTGATATTTGAATGTTTAGCCGAATACCTGCCCGAACCGCAACAGAAGACGGCACCGGAACTTGATCTGACGGATGACAGCGACAGCAGCGTTGAGGGATCAGCCCCGAGCAGCGGATATGGACTTGTCTCCGTTCGCCCGGAAGAGAAGCTGATGGGCATTCTGAAGATCAACGAAGCGCTCGCCGGTAACGTTGATCTGCGGGCGATCTGTCCGCTGGTCCTCGACACGCTGTTTGATATTTTCCTGCAGGCCGACCGCGGCGCGATCATGCTTTTTGAAAAAGACACTCGTATTCCGATACCCGTCGCTCAACGGCATCGCAATGTTGATGATGCAGATTCGGTGCGGATCAGCCGAGCCATTCTCGACACTGTACTCAAGACGAATTCCGCGATTCTCTCGGCGAACACATCCATCGATCCGTGCATGGCGGACAGCGAATCCATTCTCGCTCAGTCGATTCAATCGACCTTGTGTGCTCCGATGCTGGGAGTGGATGGCAAACCCTTTGGAGTCATCCATCTGGACTCACAGAATCTGCAGCAAAGGTTCTGTCAGGAAGACCTGCAGTTGCTGCTGGCGGTTGCCAGCCAGGCATCGCATGCGTTTGAGAACGCCCGAATGTTGACCATGTATCTGCAGAAAAGAAAGCAGGATGAAGAGATGAAGATCTCGGCGCAGGTCCAGCGCGCGTTGATTCCTGAAGTGCTTCCGCAGCCAGCCGGATACCAGTTTTATGGCTCCTATGATGCCGCGGCGGCCGTCGGCGGAGATTACTTTGACTGCTTTGAAATGCCGTGTGGGAAGATCTGTGTTTCGTTTGGAGACGTGGCGGGCAAAGGAGTTCCGGCGGCGCTGATCATGTCGCGTCTGTCCGGGATTGTGCGCATTACCATGAACTTCACCGATGACGTCGGGCTCGCGATGAGTCAGATTAACAGTCTGATGTGTAACAACATGGTTGACGGACGATTCGTAACCTACCTGCTGGGCGTCATTGACCCCAGGGCTCACACATTTTCGTTCGCCAACGCCGGGCATATGCCACCAGAGATCCGCAGCCCGGATGGCGAACTGTCCAACCCGGGCACGGAGGATTCTGGTATGCCAATCGGCATCGACAGGAACTGCCCGTTTCCGACATCCGTGATTCAACTGGCACCCGGCACGAGTGTTATCCTTCGCACCGACGGCATCGATGACGCCATGTCGCCACAGGAAGAATTTTACGGGGCCGTGCGTTTCCGTATCGTCGTTCGCGCTCCTGCGGCGGATCCCGAAACCATCGGTCGCACCTTATTGGCAGATGTGAAGGCGTTCATGGGCGACAACACACAACATGATGATATCACGATCATGTCATTCGGACGGCTGCGTGATGCTGCACATGGCCAGGAGTGACGCGAGCATGGATGCTGTTCAGCTCGACTCGAGCGGTGTGGCCAGCACAACTCCGACCAGCAGATCGTAGGCAGCGTGGCAGCCGACGGTGATGCCAAAACCGCGAAGCAGAAAAATGCTGGCAAAGAAAAGTCCGGCGGCGACGCGGAAGGAAAAGGCGAACAGGTTCAGCGCCTCTGCGGACGGCCCGATGTGATGTGCCACGGCAAACAGAAAGCTGGTGCAGATCGCCGCCATCACAGCCGCCCATTTCGCTGGAAACTCGAACATTCGAAACAGCATGAACGCCGCTGGCACCAGCAGCAGTCGAAACATCACCTCTTCATAAACACCGGCACCGATGAATGAGACGGCGCGCGTCACCGGCCCGACGGAATTCAGCACCGCAGCCGACGGCGTGTGCTGCACAGCCACCAGTCGAAACAGAATATCGTGGCACTGGCCGACAGCGACCAGGCCAATCGCCAGCAGCAAACTTTCCGCCAGCATGCCGAGTTGAGTCTCGAAGCGGACCTGCCACGGGTTTTTACGCAGAACATGCCATGCCAGCAGCATTGTGACGACAATGACCGGCAGCAGCAGGCCACCACCAAAACCCAGTTTCAGCAATAACGACCTCATCCAGAAATCGGCACCGTTCCGCACCACATCCGGCTGATCCTGCCCCATCACCAGCACGCCGAATTCATAGATCACAATCCACGGAACCAAAAACAACAGGCTGGACAGCGGCGTGCGTGCCTCGTTCCAGTAGTCGGCAGGTTCTGGTTGAGAATCTTCGTCGTCCATACGGAGGTTATCGGTTCTTTCGCAGCGGTTGTGATGAAAGTCGTGCATGAACGGTATCGTACGATCGCGACGGCCATCCGCGAACCGGCAGATCGTGCCGCAGCCTGTCATTCTTCCCGTGCGAACAGCGTCAGTGATGTTGTAGGTGAATTGCTCGCAGCAAAGTGCGGACGTCTCATGCGAGGACGGGCGGATTGAGGCTGTTCGGCAGCCGCGCCCGATGTTCCTTCATGCCAGCGGAGTTTGTGCGTGAGCACAATGGCTGCATCGTCGGTTGCCGGTGAATCAGCAAGGCGCGACTGCAGATTCGAAACCGGCAGCCCCAGCGCGCGACAGATCGCATGGGCCATCTCAAGATCCTGATCACCCACGATCTTCGCTTCGAACGCGATGGCAAGACCCCCGTAGAATTCGGCAATCGCCGGTGGCACGATTTTATCGCCTGCGTTCAATGACAGCGTATCGGTCTCCGCCAAAACGTGACCCGCCGCATTGATCAACCGCGACAAAACTTCGTTCGGGCCAGCGATTGCCAGACGCTGCATCCAAAGCGGCTCCGCAAACACAGACGCCTCGTAATCCCGCCCGGAAAACTCCAGCAAATGCAGCGACGATGCGTGCAGCGTGAGAGCGACAATGTCAGCCCCGCGTACGTCCGGCAGCAGGGTCACGGCCGAATAGACCGCCAGTCTGGCCTGTTCCAGCGACCACGCTGCGCGCGACGAGACGTGCTCGTGCGCGAGCAGGACTCGCTGGCCCGGCTCCGGCAGCAGCAACAAGCCCGATGGCAGCGCCTGAGTTTCCCGCGCGACGGCTTCGCAGAGTTCCCACAGGCGATCGTTGGCGGGCGATCTTTCCAGCAGCAGTTGCTGAAGTCGCCGCATCAGCGATGCCTGCGATTCCAGACGCCAGATCTGATTTTCCAGGCGATCAGTCCAGCGTTGCTGCGTCTGCAGGAGGCTTCTGAGATCACCGCACAATTCGTTGACCCGCTGATCACTCGCGGATTCCGCATTCAGCATCACGGCATCCGTGACACGCGACACGTCGCGAATCTGCTCGCGAAGTTTCGACAACGATCCGCGCGTGGCAAAGGGGTGGCTGAAAGGCCCCGCCGCGCGGCGATTGGCGCGTTGCAACTGATCCTGCAGGATCTCAAGTCGTCGCGATCGTCGCATCGTTTCAGGAGTTTGAACAAATTCATCCGCCAGACGCAGACAGGGTGCTTCAGTCACAGGCAACCTCAGGGAAAATGTGTGCTCGCCGCAACATCGCTCCGGTGTTGTCGCAGTCGAATTCCAAATAGCATGGGCCGCCGTTCCCAGATCGCTTGTTCGGCAATCCCTGCCGGAGCGGTTCAAAGATTTCCAAAGAAATAGCTTTGGCAGGATAGAAGGCAGTTTGACGGCTGTGCCCGTTGAACCACCTGAGTCGAATGAACCACCTGAGTCGCGTAAAGCAAATGCAGGCGTTGTGCCTGGGATGCAGAACTCCCGGCAGTTGTGCCGATGCACTTAGCCATGCCACTTTCCTGATTCCTGAACGAGACACCTCCATGCGCGAAGTCGCTGCTGAGCCGCGGACACTGGACCAGATTGCCACCCTGCTGATTGAACAGCAGGGTTGTTGTCCCGGTTCCAGCGATGCCGCACCGCTGCCTTCCGTAAACGGAGTGATGTCGATCGTTCGCGACTTGCGGGCTCTGTTTTTTCCCGGCGTACATGCGGCCGATGGCGTGAATTTCCTGCCAGGCGTTACCGGCGTCCGACTCCAGTTGCTGCCGATTCAGACACGACTGAAACGTGAGATCGCGCGGGCTCTGCAACATTCACGGCAGGCTCAGGTTCGAATTCACAATGCCGAACCTCAAACATCCGCCGAAACAGACAATTATGCCTCCGCAGCGACTTTGCTCACCAATGCATTTCTGAGTCGCCTGCCTGAACTGCAACAGACGCTGGCCAGCGATGTTGCCGCAGCGTTCAACGGAGATCCGGCAGCGAAGACTCAGGAAGAAATCGTGCTGTGTTATCCGGGCATCGAAGCCATCACCGTCTACCGCATCGCACATGAACTGCTGGTGCTGGGCGTTCCGTATCTGCCCAGGATCATGACCGAGTGGGCTCATCGCGAAACCGGAATCGACATTCATCCCGGCGCAAAAATCGGCGGTTCGTTCTTTATTGACCACGGGACGGGTGTTGTGATCGGCGAGACGTGTGAGATCGGTTCACAGGTCACGCTGTACCAGGGCGTGACACTCGGGGCCTGGTCGTTTCCCCGCGATGACGACGGTAACCTGATACGCGGGACGAAGCGACACCCGACGCTGGAAGATCGCGTCACCGTGTACAGCAACGCCACAATTCTGGGCGGCACCACGGTGGTTGGTGCAGGCTCGCTGATCGGTTCCAGCGTCTCGCTCAACCGCAGCGTGCCACCGAACACGATCGTGACGATCGAAAAACCATCGCTGAAGTTCCGCGAAGCCGCGTAGTCGAAGCCGACCGTCGTGGCAGACAATCGATGAAGTCAGGATTCAGAAACACACGGTTGCGACTCCGGGCCAACGGCCATCCGTTGCAATAGCCTGGGCCACAGAGATTATACCGCACGCGGTTGGCACAGGCTCGTTTAACCGCGTGCCCAGCGGGCCGCGATTGTTCTATTTGAGATTTCGAATTTGAGATTTGAGATTTGAAATACAAAGCGCGGGGCGTTGCCCACGCGGATAAACGATTGTGCCATCCTCAATCGTTTGTAGAATAGCGTCGGCCGAGGAAACGGCACTACAGAATGCGTTTGTCCCGCCAGGGACACCCGAGAATAGCCCACCGTTTCAACGGTGGGTTTCGATCACACAACATGTGGAAAGTCCCGTCAGGGACGGAAGATCTTTCGTCCCTGACGTGACTCATGATTTTCTTTTGCACGTTAACCCACCGTTTTAACGGTGGGCTGTTGTCAACCGTCCCTGGCGGGACGAATCGCAGCGTCACCGTTCTCCACGCCAAGTCACCGGATGAGTGGCCTCAAGGTCGAAGTCGGGCCAGTTGTGTTGAATCCACGCGGCGGCGTCATGCACGGTTTGAAAGCGGCGAGGCGGCGCTTCGGCAGGTGAGCGGTTGGGCGTCAGTCCTCCGTGTTCATTCGCCCCCGCCACAGGAATCGCACTCGGAAGGTTTTCGTCATTGCCCTGCCGCTCTCCATCCTCTTCCGGCAAATTCAGAAACACACGGTTGCGACTCCGGGCCAACGGCCCATCCGTTCCAATAGCCTGGGCCAAAGCGATTAGCGTCGGCCCAGGAATCCGAACCCACCCCAATCCTGTTGAGGCCCAACGGGCCGGACGTTCGGTTGATGAACGAACGACATGAACCGAACGGTTGGCCCGTTGGGCCGTGGCGATCTGTCTGGGGTCATTGACCTGGCCCGCCGCTCCGAGGATGTGAAAAAATCGATCCTATCCGAGTTTTGCCGTTGACTTGAAAAAACGAACGCACAGGATCGCTCAGGATCGACGATTGTCGTTCGGCTTGATCAAAATGACTCCCCCCAGAAACTGGAAATTCAATTTTTTCACAACCTCTCCGCTTTGGGCCAGGCTATGCGAACGCATGGGCCGTTGGCCCGGAACAAAGTAGCCGTCTCGCTCCGCCCAGACGATGCCTTGTTCTGTCACGTTGTTCTGTCACGTTCGCCACCGGAAACCGTGATTCCGGGTAAAGCATTTCGCGATGAATGCGACCCCAGTTGGATGAGGTGTTGCTCGTTTAACGGCAATACCGTTCAATTATTGAACGTAGTAGGCACACTCCGTGTGCCGCAACCCTGAAAAGCATAGCTTTTCGAGTCTGGGCGGACGGCACACGGAGTGTGCCTGCTACTTTTTGAACGGTATTGCCGTTAAACGAATGACGTTCTCATAAATCACGCACATAGAATCCGGTAGGGTCACCAAATCGAATCGTATTCGACTCGGAGAGTCCAGTTACGGAATACCCAGGAGGTCACGATGAAGTATTCATGGATGAATCTCGTCGCAGCATCAGCACTGCTGGTGGCATGTGGTTGTTCGAAACAGCCGACTGACAGTGCAACGGAGTTCAGGCCGGATGAAACTGGCAGTATCGATGATTCCGATGAGATTCGTGCTCCCGGCGGATTTGCCGCAACGGGTGCCAGCGAACCACCTTTCGACGATTTGACGGAACCTGCTGCGAGCGATCCCGCTGGCGGCTCCGCGCCGGAGTTTGTTCCTGATCCGCCGGAACTCGTGGTCCCGCCGCTGCCACTGCCGCCGGTGCCCTTGCCAACGCGCCCCCTGAAGAAAACCGCTCCTTCGCAAGAGACCGCACTGCCTGAGCCGCCGCCATTTCCAATTCCGCTGCCGCTGCCGCAGGATGGCGGATTGCTGGCAGCGACAAAAATTCGTCGCTCGGGGATGACGAAGGATCGGCAAGGGTACTCACCGGAACGAGTGTACTTCGCGACGAATCGCGAACCCGACCATGCAACGCAATCCGGGAAAGATCCGGACCTGTATTTCGGCGGTGATCGAGGCGACCTTGTGTATGGCACATGCGAAATCAGCATTCCCTATCGACGCGCGCCGGGGACATTGCCGGAACCGTCGATCCTGCGATTTGAGTTTTCACAGGATCCGGCAAAGCATGTGGTCCTGATGGAAATCGAAATGCTGCCGAACGCGGATTTCTGGAAACAACTGCGCGCGGCTGTGGACGCATCGCCGGACAAACAACTGCTGCTCTTCGTACACGGCTACTGTGCCACGTTTCGCGATGCCGCGCGTCGCACTGCGCAAATGGCATACGACATGAATTATCAGGGACCGTCGATGTTTTTCAGTTGGCCTGCCGGTGCGGAATCGGAAAGCTTTGAAGAGAAAGTCAATTACCTCAAGGATCTTCGCCGCGCTGAAGAATCTGACGAGGATCTGATCACCGTGCTGGCGGGTATCAGCAGGTATTCGGGCGCGAAGAGCATTCATCTGGTCGCCCACAGCATGGGAAATTTCGTGCTGACTGAAGCATTGAAGACGATCGACGATCGACGGCCTCGCGGCACTGTGCAGACGCCGTTGTTTGATCAGGTCGCCCTCGCCGCGCCGGATATCAATGCGCGGGAATTTGTGGAACGCACGGGCGAGCGAATCCTGCCGTTCAGTCGGCGATTCACGGTTTACGCATCGACGCACGATAAAGCTTTGCGTCTTTCGAAAGCCGTCAACGGATTTGAGCCGCTTGGTTTCCTGAATGAATACTCACGAGTCGGTGCGAAGAAGCGGTTGTTTGATCTGGTGGATGTTTCTCAATTGACAACAGGATGGTTCGACAGCGGTCACATCTATTACGGTGACATGCCGGAGATGATTTCAGATTTCAGCTTTCTCTTCCGAGGCATTCAGGCGCGTTCGCTGCAGCGAGGTTTATCTGAAACTCCGCCGATCTACAGAATTGCTCGACGCTCAGAGTAGGGCGATCCGGAGCCGCTTCAACGGCGTTTGACGTCCAAAAGGAGTCGGAATTCTCCGAAATCGGGCATTCGCCGCTGAAAATCAGGTTTGATCGACCTGAAATGTTATGGGAGTAGGGAAATGCGGCAGTCTGCCAGATCGGACGGGTTTACATGAATTCGCAAACCCGATATATCTTCGCACGATTCGCGGACCGGAGCACAGCCTGTGTTGGCGCAGGCCGCCGGAAGAGTTCCGCGAAGGACCGGCAGTGGGGAGGAAACTTACTGTTGGTGTTTTGTTTCGTTGGAGGAATTTATCAGTGTCGATTGAAGATAAAGTAATTGGTATCGTCAGCGATCAGCTCGACGTTCCGAAGGACGAGATTTCTCGCGACAGCTCGTTTGTCGATGATCTTAAAGCAGACTCCCTGGATATCGTTGAACTTGTCATGGCTCTGGAAGATGAGTTTGACGTCAAGATTCCGGACGAGGACTACGACAAGATCAAGACGGTTGGCAACGCGATTACGTACATCGAAGGCAAGTCCTGAACCTGTCTGCCCGCACCTTCCGGATTGGTGAAACACGGCTTGCGTCCATTCTGCGCCGGACAGCGTTTTGCGCTGTGCTGACAGGATTGATTCAGTTAACTCGTCGGCGTGGAATTTCCAGCCGGGGTTGCGGGTATTTTTTTGCGTCACGAGCTGAATGATGTCACGTCGTCGAGTAGTAGTGACAGGTCTCGGCGTCGTCACGCCGCTTGGCTTCGATCTGAACGACGTCTGGGAAGCAGTATGTGCCGGACGGAGTGGCGTGGGGCTCGTGCAGCGGTTTGACTGCCGCGACTTCAAGGTTCGGTTCGGTGGCGAGATCCGCAACTTCAGGCCGGGTGAGCATATTCAGTTTGACGCGAAAGATGAGCGGCGGATCGATCGTTTCTGTCAGTTCGCACTTGTGGCTGCAGACACAGCGATTCGACAGGCGGCGATTGATTTCACACAGGGCGATTCCTATCGCTATGGCGTACTCGTCGGAAGTGGCATCGGCGGTCTGGACGAAATCGAATCGCAGCATTCGATGCTGTTTGATCGCGGTCCGGATCGTATCTCACCGTTCATGATCCCCAAGCTGATTATCAACGCCGCCAGTGGAAATATTTCCGTACGCTGGGGACTTCGAGGTCCGAATACGGCGGTCTGCACAGCCTGTGCGTCAGGAACCAATGCGATCGGTGATGCGTTTCGGATGATTCAGATCGGAGTGGCGGACGTGATGATTGCTGGCGGTACCGAAGCGGGTCTGACGCCGATGGGGATCGCGGGATTCGCACGCACCGGAGCCCTGTCAACTCGCAACGATGCACCGCAGCAGGCCAGTCGGCCGTTTGATCGGGATCGCGATGGATTTGTGCTGTCAGAAGGTGCAGGCATTCTTGTCCTTGAAGAGCGTGACTTCGCGATCAAACGGGGAGCCACGATTCTGGGAGAAGTCCTGGGTTATGGCCAGTCTGCCGATGCCACGCATCTGACAGCGCCCGACCCCAAAGGCGCGGGGGCGGCATACGCGATGAGTGCTGCATTGAGAGATGCCGGAATGCGTCCCGACGAAATGGATTACATCAACGCGCACGGGACCAGCACGTTGCTGGGTGACGTGGCAGAAACGAACGCAATCCGCACGGTTTTTGGCAGTCATGCGGATGCACTGGCTGTGTCCAGCACCAAGAGCCAACTGGGTCATCTTCTGGGAGCGTCCGGCGGAGTGGAGTCGGCATTCTGCATCACGGCCATGCTGCGTCAGATCGCACCGCCGACGATCAATCTGGATAATCCAGATCCTCAGTGTGATCTGGATTATGTTCCCTTTAAGCCTCGCAGCATGCGGATTCGCAGAACGATGAAGAACAGTTTCGGATTCGGGGGGCATAATGCGTGTTTGGTCTTTGGTGAGGCGTAGCTGGAATGCTTGAAGTCAACGAGCGAATTCAGATCCCCGACTCAGAATTCACGTTTGCGTTTTCACGCAGCGGTGGTCCTGGTGGCCAGAACGTCAACAAAGTCTGTTCCAAGGCGCTCCTGACGTGGGACGCGACACGATCGACGTCAATCCCGCAGGACGTTCGCGAACGCTTTCTGATTCGCTATCGCCGCCGCATCAACAAAGAAGGCATGCTGCTAATCACCAGTCAGCGTTACCGCGACCAGGGACGAAATACTCAGGACTGCCTGAGCAAACTTGCAGAATTGCTGTTGAGCGTCGCAGCCGCTCCGACAAAACGCAAACCCAGCGCTCCGTCACGCGGAGCGAAGCAACGACGACTGAACGACAAGCATGTGCGGTCCGATAAGAAGCAGTCACGCCGCCGCCCGAATCTGGGTGATTGAGGTTGATGTCGTTCACGTAGCTCAGTCGCTCCGCCGACTGAGATTCTTCGGGCACAATCCGGCGAATCCATTCCCGGTGAATTATGGATACCGCCGAGCGGCGTTGCTTGCTGACGTGCGTCAACAGGAGTGCGAGTCGCGGAGCGACGTCGCCTACGTAATAATTCGTGCCGACTTCGTGCAAAAGCACGCCTCGATCTCTGTTGAAGTCGCTCGAAAGGTGTCATGATCCCGTGTGACCACGCCTGCTAATTCGTGGCCCAAAAGAGTCCATGATTTCTCATTTCAGTTCTTCTTACATAGATTCTCGCTGAACACGAATCAGAACAAGTGTCGTCCTCCACGCGGGGATTGTACATTGACTGTCCTTGCGAGTCGTGGATTTCGGAGTGGAATCAGATCCACTTCCATCGGCAGTGATTCAATAGCAGCTTAGGCTTCATAATGGCATCTGAGAAAGATCGTCAGACCCACAATCGGCAGCAACAGATCAAAGCGATGATGGCGATCGACTCGTTGTGTGATCGCCTGGAAGCGTCCGTACGCGAAAACAAGAAGTTGCGCATCGAAGATATTTTGGCAGAGTGTCCGGAATCGTTGCGTACCGCTGCAACGCGCGCTTTGATTGTCCGGGAGACAGAAGTTCGAGTCGAGTTAGGCCAGACGCCGCCGTTGGCAGAAATGCTGAAACGATTTCCGGGCCAATCCGAACTGATTCGCAAGCTCGCAAATGGCGATCCTGCCGACACACCGGCGAAGGCCGTTCAAGGAACCACGCCAACGCAATCGGCACCGCTTACTCCCGCTGAGATGCTTGGCATGGAACGAAAATGGTCCGGCCTCTCAGACAAACAAGCGGCCATGCGGTCGGCAAAAGAACTGATCAAAGCGGGCCGACTCACAAAGTATCAAGCGCAGGAGATCCTGAACGGCCGCGCGAAGTTGTTGTCGTTTGGGTCTTATGTGGTCATCGATAAACTCGGTCAGGGCGGGATGGGAATGGTGCTGCGCGGCGAGCATCAGGAGATGAAGCGACCAGTGGCGATCAAAGTGCTTCCGCGAGTCGCAAGGCAACAGCCGGAAGTTGCCTTGCGTTTTCGCAGAGAAGTCGAAGCCGCCGCGCGATTGACGCATCCCAACATCGTGACCGCCTACGATGCCGGCGAGCATGAGGGAATGCCCTATTTGGTGATGGAACTCGTTCAGGGCTCAGATCTGCACAGCTATGTTCAGGACAACGGGCCACTGCGCGTTCCGGATGCAGTGCACTGCATTCTGGAGGCGGCTCGCGGGCTTGAGTACGCTCATCAGCAGTCGGTCATTCATCGCGACATCAAGCCAGCTAATCTGTTGCTGGCCTTTGGTAATCCGGCGGGGTCCTCGGCCTCAAAAACCAGCGCCCTTGGCGAGACGATGAAAGCTCCGGAGATCACTCGCTGCCGAGTCAAAGTGCTTGACATGGGGCTGGCCAGAATCGATACGGATGCGATTGAACAGGCTCGGACCGGCCAGACGCCAGCCGGTTCGCCGTTGACGAATGCCGGCGACATCATGGGAACGGTGGACTACATGTCGCCCGAGCAGGCGACGGATACGCACTCGGTCGATGGTCGAGCGGATATTTACGCATTGGGCTGTACGCTGCATTATCTTCTGACAGGTCGTCCGCCATATTCTGGTGAGAATTTGGTGAAACGAATCATGGCGCATAATCTTCTGCCGATCCCATCGTTGCAGCGGGAGCGACCGGAAGTTCCGGATTCACTGGATGATCTGTTTCGCGAAATGCTGGCGAAGCGAGTCGAAGAACGAATTGGCAACATGACTCAGGTCATCGACGCACTGGAAGCATGTCTTTTGGAAGTCGTACCGGATTCACAAAAGGCGGCGATGGCTCGAAGGGCACCGCCGAGAAAGCCGATCGAACGGGACGGTGAAAGTGAGCTGCAGCAACTGCCATCGATAAATGTCTCAGACGACCAGACAGTTCCTGATGAAGGCGTTGGAATACGCGGAGGACTGCCGACTGTTGCGAAAGTGTTTGTCGCAGCGACGTTTGTCGGGCTTCTTGCTTTGGTGGGCGTGCTCGCATCGAATCGATTTCTCAAGGCACGCACACAATCGGTCACTGGCCTCCCCGACAATTCTGCTTCGTCACAACCATTGGATAACGCCGGGTTGATAGCTGGTGGCGGGCCAACGATCAACCAGATTCCACAGAAACCTCCCTGGAGTCAAACTGAAGCGGTGGAATGGGCTCTTGGCCAGGGATCCGTAAAAATCCGCGTCGGTGACAAAACGCTGGAACTTGAGAAGGGTGATGACGCTCCAAATGGTGAGTTCGCGATCGTGGCATTGAATCTCTCCGGCGTCAAAGGCGAGATCGATGGCAACATCGCTCGACTTTCCGGACTGACCGACCTGGGCGAGTTGAATTTGTCGGCGACGGAGTTGACCGATGCTGGAATTGCGGGCTTCGCGAAGTTGCCTCACCTGGAATCATTGGACGTCCGAGGCTGCCAGATCGGAGCAGCCGGATACAAATCCATCGGTCAGATGAAGGAGCTGGTCACTCTCTGCATTGGGCGGCTGCCTCCTTTGAACGGTTCAACCCAGACAGCGGCAACGATCGATCCTCAAGACGAGTGGCTGGCTGATCTGCAGACTTTGGCCAAACTACAGTCGCTTGAAATCGGTGGCGGGTTTTCGGAAGCAGCAGTCCTGCAACTTCTGGAACGCACCCCGAATCTGGCGTCGCTCGAAGTGGACTCGGTGCGGTTCACGCCACAGGGGATCGCGGCACTGGCAAAGCCTGCGATGCTGACAACCCTGAACCTGACGAATGCGGAATTGAGCGACGGCGATGTCGGACCACTTTCGAAACTGAATGAGTCGAAAAAGACAAAGCTGATCGAACTCAATCTTCAGGGAAACGGCATTACCCGCGACGGCGTGCAACGAATTCAGGATGCTTTGGTCGGCTGCAAAATCTTTGGCGGTGGCTACGATCCAAAACGCAATCTGGTGCGTGAGATTGTTCAAATGAACGGCACGGTGAATGTCACATCGCCAGGCAATGACAGTCAGGAGATCCGGATAGCCAACTTCAACGACATGCCGGATGACTTTGTTCTTCAGAAAGTCGATCTGTCCGGAGTAAGACCTCTGCCGCCGCATTTGCTGAACCTGAAAGAAGTGACGGCACTCAATCTGGCAGATTCCGCCGTTTCAGCAAAGTCGATTCGTGAGCTTCCGGACAACGCTCAATCGGTCACGATCCTGAATCTTTCCGGAACAGTTGTCACAGACGCAGAATTGGGAGTACTTGCTTCCATGGACTCACTGCAGGAGCTTGATGTGTCAAGAACACATGTGACGCCCGACGGAATCGCTCGATTCAAAGCCGAACGACCAGGCTGCAATGTCATTGGACCGTAAAGATTTTGCTGAGCCGCGTTAACCGGCGAGCAGCAGGGCGTCAGCCCAATGGTACACCTGCGATTGACAACACACGGGAATCATCATGAGAACAGTCGAATCACAAACAGTCGCAACGCGACGACATGCGCTAGCCTCGGATGCAAATCCGAGGTCACAGGACACCCCAAACCGCAAAGTCGCGAAGCGACGACAGGACTGCGTTCCAATGAATTTGATTGCCAAACGGGAAATTTTGGCGAATCGCACACCTGCCGTCGCGTTGCGACTCCCTCTGTTTGACGGCCCGGTTTCCTCGGACTCGCGTCCGAGGCTGTCGGCTGCCATCGCGTTGCGATTGAAATCGCAATCCCAACAGCCGCAATCCCAACAGCCGCAATGCCAACAGTCGCAATGCCAACAGTCGCAATGCCAACAGTCGCAATGCCAACAGTCGCAATGCCAACAGTCGCGAAGCCAACAGTCGCGAAGCCAACAGTCGCAATGCCAACAGTCGCGAAGCGACGACATGCGCTAGCCTCGGATGCAAATCCGAGGTCACAGGACACCCCAAACCGCAAAGTCGCGAAGCGACGACAGGACCGCGTTCCAACGGATTTGATTGCCAAACGGAAAATCGTTGCGAATGTCCCACCTGCCGTCGCGTTGCGACTCCCTTTGTTTGACGGCACGTTTTCCTCGGACTCGCGTCCGAGGCTGTCGGCTGCCATCGCGTTGCGATTGAAATCGAAAAAATGGCGGAATCGCAACCGGGATCGCAAAATCGCACGTCCAATGTATCATCCGCGATGCATGCAACACTTGGTCCGCCGACAGTCGCAACGCGACGACATGCGACAGCCTCGGATGCAAATCCGAGGTGACAAAACATCCCAAACCCCAGAGTCGCAACGCGACGACAGGAGCCCCCCCCATGTCCACACATCACGGCATTCTTCTGCACGTCGTGTTCTCGACGAAATATCGGAAGCCCGTCCTTGCCGATCAATGGCGGGACGATCTGTTTGCCTACATCGGCGGAACGGTGAAGGACCACAAAGCCTCTCTTTTGAAAGCTGGGGGGATCGAAGATCACGTTCACTTGCTGCTGCGAATTCACCCGGAGTTTGCGATTTCAAAAACCCTGCAACTGCTGAAGGCGAATTCCTCCCGATGGATCAACGAGAATCGCAAGACACCGAAACCGTTTCAGTGGCAACGCGGGTACGGAGCGTTCTCGGTCAGCCAATCCATGTCGGAATCAGTCAAGCAATACCTCGAGAGACAACGTGAACACCATGCCCGGCAATCGTTTCAGGACGAGTACCTGGAAATGCTGCGAAAGCATGAGATCGAATTTGATTTGCGGTACGTGTTCGAACAGGAGTTCGTTGCCTGAAGAACACCTGCCGTCGCGTTGCGACTCATGGGATGTGACGGTACGGTTTCCTAGGACTCGCGTCCGAGGCTGTCGGCTGCCATCGCGTTGCGATTGGAATCGCAACACCCGCCGTCGAAATGGCAACAGTCGCAACGCGACGACATGCGCTAGCCTCGGATGCAAATCCGAGGTCACAGGACACCCCAAAACCGCAGAGTCGCGAAGCGACGACAGGACCGCGTTCCAACGGATTTGATTGCCAAACGGAAAATCGTTGCGAATGTCCCACCTGCCGTCGCGTTGCGACTCATGGGGTTTAACGGTACGGTATCCTCGGACTCGCGTCCGAGGCTATCGGCTGCCATCGCGTTGCGATTGAAATCGCAACACCCACCGTCGCAATGGCAACAGTCGCAATGCAATCCAGTCGCAACGCGACGACATGCGCTAGCCTCGGATGCAAATCCGAGGTTACAGGACACCCCAAAAACGCAAAGTCGCGAAGCGACGACAGGAATTCGTGCGAACGGATTTGGAATCCGAACCGGAAATTATTGCAAATGTCCCACCTGCCGTCGCGTTGCGACTCGCGGGGTTTGACGGTACGCTCACCTCGGACTCGCGTTCGAGGTCACAAGCTCGAATTTGACAGCGTTCAAAGAAAATCGCCGCAGGAAAAACGCACATGCCCGAAGAACAACGTCCCCGAAGAAAATCAACACGCCTCGGCGATGCAGCACGCAGGCCACCCGCCCGCGCCGCGTCGGCGAAGAATTCAAACACGCCGAAAGCACTCGGCGACTGGTTCTGGCTGGCGATCGGTTCGGGGAGCGTTGTCCTCGCCGGATTGCTGTTCGCGCTGATTTACAACTGGAGTTCTCCGGACGCTGAACCGACGAATGTGGCCGCCGTCGATGCTCCAGTTGTACCGGCGGAGACATCAAAGAACTCCGCCGCAGCACAGGATTCCAGTCAGCGGGCAATCGCCCTGCGGATTCTGAGCCTCGGCGGACGTGTCACCGTGAAGGCATCCGGCGGGGAGACTCAGGAAGTCTACAACTCCGAAGCGTTGCCGTCTGGTGATTTCAGCATTGATGCCGTCAGCCTGGATGGCATCGAAACGGCCACCGATGACGAGGTGGCTCCGTTGACGGAACTTCAGGCCATGCGTGAACTCGGCCTGTCAAAAACCAAAGTGACCGACGCCGGGTTGAAGGATCTTCCCAGGGCGACCGCTCTGAGTTCGGTCAATCTGCGAGGCTGTGCGATTACCGATCAGGGACTGCAATCGCTCGGCCAGATGAAGGGCCTGAAGATGCTGATTGCCGACGGCGGAATGTCCGGCATATCGACGGTGCGTGACTTCGGTCCGCAAAGCAACGCCTCGGCCATTGAACCGCAGCCTGCGGCGACTGGCACGGCGTTCACCGATGATGGTCTGCGGTCCTTGTCCGGGCTGAAAGGGCTGGAAACTTTGTCACTGATCAGCCGTCACGCCGGTGATTCCGGTCTGGCGTCGATTACCAATGCGTCACAGAAACTGATGCAACTGCGAACGGTCGGTTTTGAGATCACCGATGACGGTGTGTCTTCGCTGAAGAATCTCTCGAACCTGCGAGTCCTCGAACTGAGCAACTCGTTGATCACGAACAACTGCATTGACACGCTCTGCCAGTTGAAGAAGCTGGAATACCTGATTGTTCAGGGGACGCAGATTACACCCGACGGCGTCAAGCAATTACAACAGCGACTTCCGAAATGCAGAGTCTTCGGAGGCAAGTACGACTCGAGGCTCAACATCATCCGGGAAATCATGGTGCTTGGCGGCAAGGTCACCATCATTCCGGAAGGCCAGCCGCCACAAGACCTCGTGCGTTTTGAAGACCTCCCGGAAAAGTTCACCGTGCAGAGCATCGACCTCACCGGCGTGAAGTCGCTGAAGCTCGAAGACTTGGTGCTGAGTGAGGCGACGAGCCTGATCCTAACCGACTCGGGAGTCGAGTCTTTCGACCTCGTCCGGCTTCCCAAATGGATGCCCAAGTTGAAGCACCTCGACTTGACCCGAACCGCCGTCACCGACCGCGAGTGTGCGTTCCTCGTCGATCTGAAAGACCTCACGTCGATCGACTTCAGCCGTTCGCCCGTGACTCGCGCCGGTGCCTACATCGTCGCGCGAGGGCTTTTCAACTGCGATGTTCTCTACGGCCTGCCAACTCCAAAGGCAGACCACGAAGTCGCCGAGTTGGTGCTGAAGCTTGGTGCGCAGATCACCATCGAAGAACCCGGCAAAAAAGACGTCACGATCAGCGATCCTGCCGAACTCCCCGCGTCCGACTTCAAGCTCCGCTACGTGTCGATGACTTTGCCACGCCTACTCACCGACGAAGTCGCTGCAAAGTTTGCAGGGCTGCGTCACTTGCGCGGGCTCGGCGCAGCGGGCTGCATGATGACCGATGCCGGACTCGTCCACTTTGAGAACATGATGAATTTTCGCGGAATGGACATTCATCATTCGCCGGGGCCAATCACCGACATCGGCATGCGTTCGTTGGGACGGCCTCCGAAGGGATGGAGTATGCACTTGGAGTCTCTGCAGATCACTGACGAAGGGATTCGGAACCTTGGGCATCAGCCGCACCTCATTAGTCTGCACATTGGGTTCAACAAAATTACAGACAAAAGACTGCAAGCAATCGCGGACCAATTTGAAGGACTTTTCGGTCTCAGCGTTAACCGCAGCGGCATCACCGATGAGGGAGTGGCATTTCTCGCATCGGGCAAGCTGGCACAACTCAACGGCTTGGGTCTTTTGGGCTGCAAGATTGGCGATCCATCGTTGCAACACATTACAAAAATCTCGACGTTGACACGGTTAGACTTGAGCGGCACTCAGGTGACTGACGCGGGGATGCAAACCCTGACGGCTCTTCCCAACTTGGCCTACATCGACATTAACGAGACGCGAGTCACCGCGAAGGGAATCGCGACGCTTCGAGAGAAGTTTCCCAAGATCGTCATCCCCGACGACTACCGCACGGCGGCACTCAAAAAGGCGTTCCAATACGGAGCCAAGTTGACGGTGATTCTGAAGAACCAGAAACGCGAGGAAATCGATGCGTTCGATAAACTTCCCAGCAACAGCCTGCTCGTCCACCGCATGGACTTCACCGGCAATGAGGCAATAAATGGCGGGTATTACGTCTATGCACTCGGCTATTGCAACCTCACCGAAATCCGCGAACTGCGGCTGACGAAGCCAATGGTGGAACATTCCAACCTCGCGGTCATCACCGGGAACTTCAAAGACTTGGTCGTCCTCGATCTCTCGCAGACCGACGCCATCGACGGTCACTTGGAACTGCTCGCCAACATGCAGTCCCTCCGCCGCCTCGACCTCACCGGCACCCGTTGCACGAAACAAGGCATCGCCGCCCTCAAAGCCGCCCTGCCGCAATGCGAAATCATCGGCCCATGATCTTCTTTGGGAGTGCGGTGGCTCGACGCCGCTTTGGTATTTTGGGCGCAGCCCTTTTGCATTGTTTGCCATTCGCCGTTGTGAAGCCTGTGTTGTGCGTCGCCGCCAAAGCCAAGGCCGAGAAACAAAAATGCCAAAGCGGAGTCGAGCCTCCGCACTCCAAAGGCAGACGTTGCCGCAACGCGGCGCAATGTGAAAGCCTGGGGCATCGCCCCAGGAATCGGGCAATCTCGAACAGGAAAGCCCTGAAGGGGCAGGATTGGGGAATGCGTCATCATTTCGCCCCTTTGGGCAACGCCGTGAAGGATTTTGATCAGGTAAAACGCGGCGAAAGTTGAACGTTGGAAGATTTCACGGCGCGAGTGTTTCGGCCGCGAAGCGGCGACAGCATGTAGCCACGGGCGTCAGCCCGTGGATGTGGAATCATCAGGGATTGTGAGTCCCGAAGGGACGACAGCACCGGTCCAACCCACGCTTGCTGTCGCCCCATTCGGGGCTGTCCGTCAATCTGGTTCCGCCCGACCGTGGGTTTCACCCACGGCTACATGCTGTGGCCACTTCGTGGCCGAATCACAGTCATTGACCGCACGAAAATCCTTCACGACATTGCCCTTTGGGGCTTTTTGTGTCTCGATTCATTTTTCCCAGGGCGATGCCCTGGGCTTTCACATTTTGGGCCTTTGGCCCAGACCGCTCTCTACATTACTCCGAAGAGCATCTTCTGGCCGAATCTGTGATCAAGGCCGCCCGCCGGTTACCTCGGACTCGCGTCCGAGGCTAGCGACTGTCATCGCGTTGCGATTGGAATCACTCGGAGATCGAAGTTTTCAAAATCTCGGAGAATTTCTGTCACACCGCGAAAATCCCAGGTATTTGCTTTCAACGAGGGGCTGAACGCGGCCCCGATTGAAAGTTCATTACAAGGGGGAAGTGCCATGAAATCACGAAGAAATAAGAACTTAAACGCCGCTTGCCAGAACGCCGGAATCGAATCACTTGAAAACAGGCAACTGATGACCGCCGATCAAAGCCTCGCCCGTGTGCTTGATGCTGGACAATCCAGCGTCGCTGCCTCAGCCTTGGCTCAGGCGACCGATGCCACTCAGGCTCAGTTGCTGAGTCCACGCGGGGCGATTGCTGAAAATAATCCTCAGTTCCGCTGGAGTGCCGTGTCCAATGCTGCCCGCTATGAATTCTGGGTCAGCAATGCCAGGAACGAGCGAGTTCTCTATCACGCAGGGCTGACAGGAACCGCAGCAGATATTGACGGAACCCTTCCGGCAGGTAGTTATCGCTGGTGGATTCGAGCCTTTGATGCACGTGGACGGGCTGGATCGTGGAGCACACCGGCGGACTTTCAGATCGCTGCCCCGCAGTCACTTCGTCCTGTCTTGCAGGGCCCCACCGGCACCATCAACACTCAGCAACCGGAGTTCACCTGGACGGGAATTCCGGGTGCAGCGCGGTATGAACTCTGGGTCAGCAATTCGCAGAGCCTGCGAGTGGTTCACAACCCGAATGTGGTCGGAACCTCAACCCAAATCAGCACTGGTCAGATCGCCGCAGGAAACTATCGCTGGTGGGTACGAGCATACAATGCAGCCGGAGCTGCGTCCGCCTGGAGCGCCCCGATGGATTTTACGGTGCAGGTGGTGCCACCTCGCACCGAACAGTTCGCTCCGACCGGCGAGGTTTCATCCGGCTCTCCCGATTTTCAATGGCCAGCGATCAACGGAACTGTACGGTATGAACTGTGGGTCAATAACGCGCAGGGTCAACGAGTTGTTCACAACAACAGCCTGGCCGGAACGTCCACGTCACTCAGCGGGAGTCCGCTTTCGCCAGGAAATTATCGCTGGTGGGTTCGTGGGTTCAATTCTGCAGGGACAGCTTCGACGTGGAGTCGACCGATCGATTTCCGAATTGTCGGCGGCGGAACTTCCAGTGGAGGTGATGATGATCGCGAGGACAACGACTCGATCAATTCTGCCAATAGTCTTGGTCAACTCACTGCGACGACAACAATTCGCGGTTTGGTCATGGCCGATGATGCCGATTGGTTTAGCTTCGACATTGGTGGCACAGGGACAAGCACAAGCTATGCGAAAATCAATTTTGATCACGCATCGGGGGATCTGGATCTCAAGCTTTATGATCAGTCTGGACAGCTTGTGCGGGAATCGGATTCGACAAACAACGAAGAGATCGTATCACTGGAATCTTTGCCCGCAGGTCGGTACTACCTGCAAGCATTCGGATATGACGGCGTCAAGAATCCAGGCTACACCCTGGAAATCAGTCCGGCAACTGGTGGTGGAAATACGAATTCTTCGGATGCCTACCATACGCTGTACGTCAACTTTGACGGTGCAAACATGTCATACGATGATTTGGTCCGGTGGAATTCCGGCACTTGGGCAAACGGCATTCTGAATGGCTTGGATCCTGAACGCGACGGTGTGGCAGTCGAAGCCTTTATGCCCGGAGATCAGGCTCGCGAGCAAACGATTTCAAGGATTTTGCAGTACCTTCAGGCGGATTTAACGCCATTCGGGGTCACCGTCCAGCGAGTTCGGAATGGTGTAGTCGAAGGTGCAGGATCGACAACGATATTTGTTGGAAACACCAACATGGCTCTCTTGCAAGAACACGGTGGAATCGCCTGTGACATCGATCGGGGAAACAGTAATCCCACGGACATTGCCTTTGCTAATCCATCTCGCCGATCAGGCGAAGACGGCATTCGCGGAACCGCCGACACGATCCTCCACGAAGCCGGGCATACGTGGGGATTGTTTCACGTGAATACTGCTCAGAATGGAGCCATTCTGTCTGAATCCATGGGCTACCTCTACACTCAAGATCTGTATAAACAGACATCAGCATCGTTTGACGACACCAGTTTTCTGAACGTCACATTCATCGAATTCACAGATGCCAAAGGTCAGTCCAATGGAATTGATCCGCAGCGAACAGAGTATCAAAACTCCTATCAGGAAATGATGAAAGTCTTTGGCAATAATTCAACGAGTCAGGCTTTGGGGCAACTGCGAACCCTGACTACCACAGCATCAGGTAACCTGTTTCAGCTCCAGTCACTGAGCGGTGACGTACACGTTTCTCGCAATGGAAGTACTTTGCTTGTTCAGGCAGGCGGCGAACAGTTTGTGTTGTCAGGTGAGATCGGTGGAATTCAGATTCTGGCTTCCGCAACTCAACAGTCGAACATTTTCATAAGCTCGGAACTTCGACATCTGGTCCGTGTTTCAACGGACGCCTCTGTGTTTGATCAGAAGCTTGCTGCGTCTGATACGGAATACTGGAACGGCAGCGAACTGCGAGAATTTACAATCGACTGCGATCATGAACATCTTCACGACGATTCCGGTGCCGAGCATGAAGATCACGAACATGATGATCACGAGCACCACGATGAGTCGTTGACGAAGCCAATAGTCGGACTCAATCGCGAAAACCTTGTAGATCTGTTCAGCATGAGTGAGCAGACGAACGAAAACGTCGTAGTCTACGGCAGTGACGAGTGGAAAATCGGGGCGGATCACCGATTGACAGGTGGTCAAATCGAAAAGAGCGATAAACGATCGAAAGATTTTGGATCGTTGATTTCTGTGACCAATGAAGCTGAATCTGATCTTTTCCTTGATCTTGATCGTCTTTTTGAATCATTGACTTCAGAACGTTCAAATCTATCGATACTTGTGTGACCGACAGATTAAGATCCTGAGTCACTTCAAATCGACTCTCGTGTTCTCTCAAGAACCCTTCCTGCGTGTTCTCAATACATCGGAAGGGTTCATTTCAATTTTTGAAGGTGATGAATATGGATTTCGAGTCTGACAGTGCTGGGGACGCCCTGTCTCACATCAGCCGCATCAACACGCATTGGTCAATCGTAATGCAGGCCGGAAAGTCACGATCCGATCTTGCCGGAGCTTTGGCCAGAGCCGAGTTGGTCAGTCGCTACACGGGTGCGGTATTTCGTTATCTGAAATGCATCCTGCAGAACGCCGACGATGCTGAAGATATTGCACAGGACATCGCCGTCAAGATTTTGGACGGAGTACTGGCTGGTGCTGATCCGGGCAAAGGGCGATTTCGTGATTACGTCAAAGCCATTGTCATCAACGCCGCCCGGACGCACGAAAGCAAGCGAGCAAAGCAGAACGCAAAGCAACGGACAATGGACGATCAGACTCTTGCAGACCTGATCGACAAGGGAACAAATGAAGTGATTTGGGAGGACTGCATTCGAGAAGACCTGATCGCTCAGGCGATGACAGCATTGCTCGAACACGAACACCAGTCTGGCCAGCCATATTCGTCATTGCTGCATTGGCGGATTGCGAATCCATTTTCCGATTCTACTGAAATGGCTCGCTTCATCGAACAAAAAACAGCGAAGACGATCACCGCTCCCAATGCTCGAAAGTTGCTGCAACGGGGAAGAGAGAAACTCGCTGAACTGCTTCTGGACAGCGTCCGAAAAACGTTACCTGCGATGGCTCAAACACCAGATTCGCTGCAGGAGCATCTGATTGCGTTAGGTGTGTTCGAAATCTGCCAGACCGCGTTGAAACCAGCAACGTAGAATTGCCTTGGCACCGGCGGGTACTTTGTCCGCATCGGGGATTTTCGCTGCGGGTACTGTCGAAATTCGTGCAGACTTCGTCGAAAACCTCGTGCCGATCTCTGTTGAAACATCCGAAAACGTGCCATAATTCCGCGTCGCCACTCCAGAACTGTTGGCGAAATATTGATACCTTCAACTCATCGGAGTTCGCCATGCTGCGTTTCGTTATCCTGACGCTGATCTGTTCTGTGTCCCTGGCTGTCCATGCCGATGAGGTCGTGAAAGCTCCGGAAGAATCCGGGGAGTTTGTCAAAATCTTCAATGGAACCGATCTGACTGGCTGGGACGGAGACCCGCGACTCTGGTCCGTCAAGGATGGCGTCATTCACGGCGAGACGACGGCAGAAAACGCAGCGCAGGGCAACACGTTTATCATCTGGAAAGATGGCCTCACAAAGGATTTCGATCTGCGACTTTCGTTCCGCTGCAATGCGACCAACAATTCCGGGATTCAGTACCGATCGAAGCACATTACTGAAGGCGATCCACGCAACAAGTGGGTCGTCCGCGGATATCAGCATGAACTGCGTAACCAAATAAACTTTCCCGACATCTCAGGCTTCATCTACGACGAAGGCGGCAAGCGTGGCCGAATTTGCCTTGTGGGAGAAAAAGCGTCATGGGAAGCCGGCGGCAAGAAAGTCACGGAAACCCTGATCGACCAGGACGGCTGGAAGGAACTTTTCAAACTGGACGAATGGAATGATGTGATTATCATCGGTCAGGGAAATCATATTCAGCACTATATGAATGGCCGGCTGATTCTGGACTTCACAGACAACGATCCGGATCGAACCCTGCTGGAAGGTGTGCTGGCCCTGCAACTGCACGCCGGAAAACCCATGTGGACCGAGTTCAAAGACATTCGCATCAAGGATCTCAGGTAAACGCCGCTGGAGATTCAGGGAGTGATCTGCACTGGTGACCTTAAATCAATAACTGGTTTCTAAATCGCATCTGTGAGGAGTGTTTCTGATGGGGTTGTTTGACAAACTGCGGAATGAACTGATCGACATCATCGAGTGGATCGATGATTCGCGGCACACACTCGTATGGCGATTTCCTCGCTATCAAAACGAAATCAAGAACGGTGCGCAGTTGATTGTGCGGCCGGGGCAGGTTGCCATTTTCGTTCATCGCGGGCAGGTGGCCGATGTGTTCGAACCAGGGAATTATGAACTCAAGACAGACAACCTGCCGATTCTGAGCACGATTGCCGGCTGGAAGTACGGCTTCAACAGTCCGTTTCGATCCGAAGTGTATTTCATCAGCACGAAGCAGATTACGGACCTGAAATGGGGCACGCCGAATCCCATTATGATGCGTGATCCGGAATTCGGTCCCATCCGGATTCGTGCCTTTGGTACGTATGCCGTCAAAGCCGCAAATGCCAGAGCGCTGCTGACTGAGCTTGTCGGCACCAGTCAGGAAGTCGGGGCGGATGCGGTGACGGAACTGCTGCGATCGATCATCGTCAGTTGCGTGGCTGAGCTGCTGGGTTCGTCGAATATTGCCGCGCTGGATCTGGCTTCAAAATATCGTGAGTTTGGCGAAACACTGCGCAAGTCTGTCGAGGAAAAAATCGACGACGAATACGGTCTGGAAATTCCGCAGTTGGTGATCGTCAATATCTCACTGCCGGAAGCCGTCGAGAAGGCCATGGATACTCGCACGAGTATCGGTGTCATGGGCGATCTTGGAAAATTCCAGCAGTACCAGATGGGTCAGGCGATGACTGCCGCTGCCGAAAATCCCGGTGGCGGTGGTGCGGCGGAAGGCATGGGGCTGGGACTTGGAATGGCCATGGCCGGACGCATGATGCAGCCGGGAATCTTTCCGCCGACGGCGGTCGCACCACCGATGCCTCCTGCAATGCCGTCTGCATGGCATGTGGCAGTGAATGGCCAAAGTCAGGGACCGTACAGTCCTGATCAGGTTGCGAACGGAATCGCTTCCGGACAGATCACAAAATCGACACTCGTCTGGTCCGCTGGTATGGCTGGCTGGGTCGCTGCGGGTCAGGTTCCTCAACTGGCCACTGCCTTCGGTCCACCTGCACCTCCACCAGTCCCGCCAGCACAACCGTAACTGACGGGGCTTCGCGGCTTACGCGCTAGGTTTCTTTTCGTCCACGACGACGACTTTGCGGCGTTCGAGTGGTGTGGCTTTCCAGCGTTCGGGTTTCTTTTCTTTTGGCGGCGCGGCGAGCGGACGATCTTTGTCATCCGGGACAACTTTGGCATTGCCGACACTCTGCAGCGGAATCGTAAGAACGGGTTGTTCGGCAGAGAAATCAAGAACTGGCGTCGGCACGAGTTGGTCCGCTGGCAGCGCGACCAATAATTCGCTCAGAAGCGGCACTGGTGGTACGGGCGTTGCCGGTAACGACGACGGCCGATACATGCGTGTCGTGTCTGTCGCAGCGGGGTCAGCGGATTTCTCCGGTGTTGTGATTAGTGTAACTGCAGGCAACGCTGCCGCAGCAGGTGCGGCTGGAAGATCTGATGCTGCTGGCACTTTGCCAGCCTCTGGGACCGCAGGTTCAACTTTCAGTTTTGGCTTGATTGCTTCGTCTTTAGATTTGACGTTCGTTTCTTCCCGGCTTGCCTTCGATGCGGGCTGAACTTCTATGTCTGACCCGCCCGATTCAATCCTGGCTGGCACTGGTTCGACTGGCGCTGGTTCGACTGGCACTGGTATGACTGGCGCTGGTTCAACTGGCGCTGGTTCGACTGGCGCTGGATCAACTGGCGCTGGTTCGACTGGCGCTGGTTCAACTGGCGCTGGTTCAACTGGCGCTGGTTCGACTGGCGCTGGTTCAGTTGGCGCTGGTTCAGTTGGAACTGGTTCAGTTGGCACTGGTTCAGTTGGCACTGGTTCAGTTGGCATTGGTTCGGCTGGAGTTGGTTCGGCTGGAGTTGGTTCAACTGGTGCTGGTTCAACTGGCATTGGTTCCGCAGGAGTTGGTACAACTGGCGCGGGTTCGGCGGGAACCGGTATATCCGCTGGCTTTGGCTGAGGAGTTTCTTCGTTCGGCACAGGCGGTGCTCCAGTCGTCGACTTCTCTGGCACATCTGGCACGGTCGTGGTTGGCCCGAGCAGAGGTTTCGGTGCGCCACTCGAATCAACACCAGATGATTCCATGACTGGCGTCTTAACCGCTTCCGAGTTGACGGCTTCCGCCGTGACGGCCACGGGGCGATCGACGACTGGTCTGGTCAACGACGCATCTGTCGTCTTGATTTCCTTGTTGTTTGCAATCGTATGCGTCTTGGGGGCACCCTGTGCAATATTTGGAGCGACCGCATTGATGCGATCGAGATAGATACTGAGGCCACTGGTCGCATGATACAGCGGCGAACAACTCACCTCAGCTTTCCGATTTACCATCAGGTCGTTGGACGTTGCTTCAATCGCGCGACGTACCCAAGGAGCGTTCAATTCATGCGAAGGCAAAGCCATCATCAGAAATTCCAGCAGATGTCCGCTGCTGGCCATCCGCTTGTCAAAGTCCTGTTTGTACTCACGGCCTCGGAAATAGTTTGACGACAGCGTGCCGTTAGAATTCTGCTGCATTCGGGCCGTCTGGATATAGCGGCGAATCTTCTGTTCGGCTTCCAGCCAGACACCCACGAGCGGTTTGCCGGTGCGCAGATAGACATTTCGCGCATGAGCCAAAGCGAACAGGCCATGCGTTCCGCCACAGGGTGCTCCCTGCAGGGATTTTGC
>JAYTAK010001139.1:0-2752 GCA_043737515.1 Candidatus Kuenenia sp.
CACCGTGGCACTTCACGCACTGCGCGATTAACAACGGTCGCACTCGTTTCTCAAAGTGCTGAATCGCCGCGCTGTCGTCGGCCCGCACCGGCGATGTCAAAACACCCGCGTCACACAGCAGAGCGGCCACGACCAGCAGAGCGATTGCTCGCGACCACATCAGGGAGCAGAGTCTCGGTGCCGTGGAATACTGGTCGCTGATTGTTGTAAAGCTCATCAGTCTGCCCCTCGTTGATTTGCCGCTCGCCGACGCCATTGCCGCAGACGTCGTTGGTTGAACTCACCGTTCTCAAGGTGCGATCTCAAGTCAGCAGTTGCTTGCTTTTGATTGCCACTGGAAAAGCTCTTCAACAGTCCCTCATGCACATGCGCAATGGCTCGCAGGTCATCCAATTTGGAGTTCCCCTGCCCGTGGTAGTCCCGCATTCGGCAGAATATCCCCTGCCACACGGGCAGGAACTCCGTGAGTTCGGCGGCAGTCAGAATCATCTGATGAAACGCGGCATCCTGACGAAGCACTTCCTGCTGATTCTGATCGTCCGCCGCATGACGCATCTTTGTGAGTCCCCGCTCCCATTCCGCCCTATGTTCCGCAATCGTGCGGGCAATCATCGTGGCACTCACCGAGCGATCCCCTGTTTGTGAACCCCATGAAACACGCCATCGCCGACAATTCCGCGACATCCCGTAGGATTGCATCTTGGATACAATCCTACGCAAGTGCAATCGCCTGGCTGCTTCCTGGTCTGACTAAGGACGATTTCGGTCGCAGGAATACAACCGGTCGATTGGGATACACGCGATTTCTTCCTCGACGACGGCACCGACTTCCGCTGGAGCCGTTACGTCAAAATCTCCTTGACCACTCGCCCATGTACATCAGTGAGGCGATAATCACGCCCTCCATGGCGGTAGGTGAGACGTTCGTGGTCGATTCCCATCAAGTGCAAGATCGTCGCGTGGAAGTCATGCACATGGACCGGCTTCTCGACCGCTCGAATGCCATGTTCGTCCGTGGCCCCGTGGATGAAGCCGCGTTTCACTCCCGCGCCGGCCAGCCACGAGGTAAACGCCCAGTTGTGATGTTCGCGTCCCAGTGCATCAGCGGTGTTGTTAAAGGGGGTGCGACCGAATTCAGTCGTCCAGACGACGAGAACGTCGTCCAGCATTCCTCGCTGCTTCAGGTCTTGTAGCAAGCCAGCAATCGGCTGATCGACCTGGGGAGCCAGGCGACCGTGGTCGGCCATGTTACCGTGCGAGTCCCAGTTTCCGCTCGATCCGGTATGGATCAACTCCACGAATCGCACACCGCGTTCCACCAGCCGTCGCGCAGCCAGGCACTGCCAGCCAAAGCCGTCGTTCTGACCTCGTGTCATTCCATACAGGGCGAGTGTTTCATCCGACTCGTGCGAAAGATCCAGCGCCGCAGGCATCTCCGTCTGCATCCCAAAGGCGGTCTCGAACGATTTGATGCGTGTCGTCAGTTGGGGATCATCGGAGCGAGTCGCCTGGTGCGAGTCATTGAATGCAGCCAGGGCCTCCAGTTCCAACTCCTGTCGCCGGGCTGTGGGCACACGACGTACGAGATTGGCGATCGGCTCCGATCCGGGCAGCACGCGTGTCCCTTGATGCGCTCCGGGAAGAAAGTCTGAAGCCCAGACCTGCGTTCCGGCATACGGCATCTGCGGAGCCAAGACCAGAAACGAGGGCAGATTCTGGTTCACGGTCCCCAGTCCATAGCTCATCCAGGCCCCGATACTGGGACGGGCAAAGGCAAACGAACCAGTATGCATTCCGAGTGTGGCGTTGTAGTGATTGGAATGGCTCGTATGCATCGAGCGAATGAAGGCAATGTCGTCTGCCTGCTTTGCAATGTGCGGAAACAGGTCGCTGACTTCGATGCCGCTCTGTCCCTGGGGCGAGAACTTCCAGTCGGGACGCTTCAGGAAGATATTCTCGTAACCCGGTCGATTACGCGTCTCCGGGTGGTCGAACGTGACCTGCTTCCCATGGTCCGCGAACAGTTGGGGTTTGGGATCGAAGGAGTCGATGTGCGAGACCCCGCCGCTCATGAAAAGAAAGATCACCGACTTCGCCTTCGCGGGGAAGTGTGGATCGCGGAGGGCGAGAGGATTGGCCGAGGAGGAACGAACTGCATCAGCAGCCAGCAATACGCTCAACAACCCCGGCATCAGCAAGGAACCGGCGACCGCCGACTGCACAAAGTGGCGGCGGGTCGAGGAATACGATTCTTGAGTCATCGTGTCAGTCCAGGTAAAGGTGTTCGTTGCTCGAGAGAAGTGCCCGAGTAAGCGCCGACCAGGCGGTGATCGTTGGATCCTGTTCCCGTGGGTCGACAATCGTCGACATGTAGTTCGACAAGAAACTGGTAGCAGTATTTCGCTCGGCATCGGTTGGCAGGCGTTGAAACGCGATTTGAAATAATTCATCTAAGCGTTGACTATCCTCCGCGAAGAGCATGACGCGCCGAGCGAGCAACGCCGATTGAGTATGGAAAAATGGATCGTTCAGGAAGTAAAGAGATTGCGTTGGTACTGTCGTCACTTGCCGCTGTGGTGTGGATGCATTGGGATCAGCTCCATCGAACAAACCAAAAAACGGATGACGGCGATTGCGCAACGTCATAACGTAAACGGCCAGATATCAGTAATCGGAGGTCACTCGCGACGGGCGGCGACTTGTAAGTCTCAGTATTTCAAGGTCAGGCGAGTCTCAATGATCCAAGGTCAGT
>JAYTAK010001140.1:0-2750 GCA_043737515.1 Candidatus Kuenenia sp.
CCGGGCGAATCTCGCACGAGATGGCGCAGGCCAAAGCCGAGCTGGAATACGACAAGTTCAAGTCTCTCACAGCCAATGATCCCCGCCCGGTGGACGCCGACTTTGATCAGGCGACGAGGGATTTGAAGAAGCTGCCGAGGGGGAAGAAACCCAAACCACCGGAACCGTGAGCGTCAGTGAATCCACCGTCGAACATGCTTCGGTACATTCTCATAGAATTGAATCTGGCGTCAGGAGTTTTCGTATTGAACACCTTCATCTTCGAATGCAGTAGTTCCACGTATCTGGACTGCGTGGAAAAGAATCTTTTCGGTTCGAACAAGCCGTGGCCACTGGCGATCAGGACCGGCGACTACTGTCTGCTGCATCACTACGAAATCGGTGGGCTGCTGGGTCTGTGGCAGGCGACGTGCGACGGCGGCAAGAACCTGGTGCCGAAGGTCTGGGGTGGGAAATTTCCGTATCAGGTGCGAGTGAAACTGGTAATTCCCAAAGTGACCGACGTGCCGAAGTCGGTTTTGAAGAAGCTGGGCATTGATGCGGCAATCGGACGGTTTGACAATTGTGTCGATGAAGACACGGCGGAAGACCTGGTTGGTTCCTTCCTCGGTGCTGCATCCTGAAGGCCCCTCAATGTCACTCAACGAAGCGATCGTCGAAGATGCAGCCCTGAGTTGGTTCGCGGAACCGGGAAAAGTTTCTCGATGCTGTTTTATGCGGCTCGGGTTGTCCGTGAACCAGCCATGCGAAATCCGACGCTCATCGCGGCCGATCTGATTCAACACTTTGAAAAACGTCTGGAAGCCATGGACGGCAAGGCCATCGTCGTCTGCATGAGCCGCCGCATCTGCGTGGATCTGCACAATGCTCTGATCGCCCTGCGTCCGGACTGGGCCAGTGCCGACGTGGACGATGCCGAAGCGGAATCGTCGAAAAGCTGCATCGTCAAGATTGTGATGACCGGAAGCGCTGAGGACGGACCGGACTGGCAAGCACACATCCGCAACAAGGAAAAACGGCGAACTCTGGCCAACCGGTTCAAGGACAGCAAAGACCCCTTTCGCATCGTCATTGTGCGGGACATGTGGCTGACGGGCTTCGATGCGCCCTGCCTGCACACCATGTACGCCGACAAACCGATGCGGGGTCACGGCCTGATGCAGGCCATCGCCCGCGTCAATCGCGTGTTCCGAGACAAACCGGGTGGGCTGATGGTCGATTACCTCGGACTCGCCGACCAGTTGCGGGACGCCCTGTCCATTGGCACCGAAAGCGGCGGCACGGGGGGGGCGCCCAGCATCGATACGGCTCAGGCCATCGCGATCATGCTGGAGAAACACGAAGTCGCCTGCGACATCCTGCATGGCTTCGACTGGGGCCTGTGGACGAAGGGAACTGGTGTGCAGCGGCTGTCGCTGATTCCGGCCGCTCAGGAACATGTCCTGGAACAGGAAGACGGCAAGCAACGCTTCATCAAAGTGGTCACCGATTTGTCGCGGGCGTTTGCCCTTTGTGCCGCCAGCGACGAAGCCACGGAGATTCGCGACGACGTGGCATTCATGCAGACCGTCCAGGCAGCATTGAACAGGCAATCGACGGGCAGCCAAAGATCACCGGAGGATCTGGACGTCGCCATCCTCCAACTGGTGTCGCAGGCCATCGTCGCCGACGGACAGATCATCGACGTCTTCACGGCTGCAGGGCTGAAGAAACCGGACATCAGCATCCTGTCCGATCAGTTCCTCGCCGAGGTCCGCAGCCTGAAGCACAGAAATGTCGCAGCCGAGCTGCTGGAAAAGCTCCTAAAGGTTGAAATCAAAGTCCTGTCAAAACGCAACCTGGTGCAGTCGCAGCTGTTTTCGGACAAGCTGAAGCAAACCCTGAACGCCTACCACAACCGGGCGATCGCGACGCATGAGGTGATCGAGGAACTGATTCGCCTGGCTAAGGAAATGGACGCCGCCACCAAACGCGGCGAAGAATTGGGCCTGACCGATGACGAAATTGCGTTCTACGATGCTCTGGCCGCTAATGAATCCGCCATCAAGGCGATGGGCGACGACAAACTGAAACTCATTGCCGCCGAACTGATCAAGATGGTCCGAAAAAGCGTGACGATCGACTGGACGCTCCGAGAGGGTGCCCGTGCAAAGATTCGAGTGATCGTCAAACGTATCCTGAACAAATACGGCTACCCGCCGGACCTGCAGGAAGAGGCCGTTAAAACGGTGCTGCAGCAGGCGGAACTGCTGTGTGCGGACTGGTCGGATTCTGCGATTTGAACCCGGATCGATTGACGATCCGAAAAGCCAGCCTGATTTGATTGGGTCTGAGGGCTCGGACAATTCGACGCCCCGGTCATCGCCCGACGGTACACCGCAATTCATGCTGGCTCAGCTGTGCAATCGGTACTTTGATATGCGTGGAGAACTGCCCGATCGAGATATAGAACGCTGCTCCTTCCCCCAAAAGTGGTAATTACCACTTTGGGGGGGGTATGGAGCCGCTCTGTCTGACTCAGACAGGTGAGCGTAAAGTACGCTCTCAGCTGACTTTATGAAAATGGGCAGAGGGGGAATTGAACCCCCGACACCAGGATTTTCAGTCCTGTGCTCTACCAACTGAGCTATCTGCCCGAAACAGTGTTTCGCTATGGAATCCACAGCAAAATACTTCCACCAGCAGACTCGGTTTTTTGTAGGACCGACCTGCGAGGGGCGGATGTTAGGGATTCATTTGCGGCATTACAA
>JAYTAK010001141.1:0-14265 GCA_043737515.1 Candidatus Kuenenia sp.
TGGTGACAAAAAAATGGGAGCAAGAAATACTTTCATTCTGCTCAGCAAGCGTTCAGATTGTTGTTTTTCTGAGAAGAATTTCGATGAGGAGACTGACAAGTTTTTAGTTGCTTTCGGCTCGGACGGTCAGGAATGACGGGATTCTCGCCACGATGGGACTTGTCCCCATCGAGCGATGATCAACACCAGACAAGAAATCAACTGCGAGTAGCACAAACTGTCCAGCCATGCAAAAGCCGCAGTCGCCGGTGACCAGCTCACTCCAAAGAACATGCCCCACAAAACGGGGATTCGCCAGGCGTTCGCGGAATCTGCAGAAAAGCCGTGCCCGATCGCTCTGAAGTTTGGCGACTTCGAGTACGATTCGGTCCCCGTTTTCTCCTCCACCCTGGTCCCGCCACATGACACGCCAACAGGATCCAGTCGTCAATTCTTCACTTCGTGAAGCGATTGTCGTTGTCAGCGTCTGGCTCATTGCCATGACCTGGACGATCACCGTCTGCTATCGCATGGGCTATAACCGGCCAATTGAAGATCTGAAACTCATCTACGGATTTCCAGACTGGATCTTCTGGGGCATCGTTGTCCCGTGGTGTGTCTGTACCGTCGTTTCTTGCCTGTTCAGTGCGTTGCTGTTTCGTGACGGGCATCTGGGTGAGGACGTTGAGAATGCTGACGACCTTGGGTTGGGGGGCTGAACCATGCAGGAAGCCACTCTCATTTCCTTCGACGGCATAGCGAAAGGGCTACTGACTTTCGCCATCGATCCGCCCGCCCCCCGTGCCGGATACGGCGCGATGACGATGCTGGTGCTGTTTATTCTGGGGTCGATCTGGATCGGCGTAGTGGCCAACCGCGCGACTCAGAGCGGCGGATTCATGAAGGGCTTTTTCCTGGGCAATCGAGGACTGGGAGCCTGGGCGCTGGCGTTGACTGCAACCGTCCAGAGCGGCGGAACATTCATGGGATTTCCGTCGCTGGTCTACAAACATGGGTGGATCGTGGCCTTGTGGATTGGCAGTTACATGGTCGTCCCCTTGACCGGTTTTGGCATCATCGGCAAACGCCTGGCTCATTTGAGTCGTCGCACGGGAGCCGTCACTGTCCCCGATCTGTTCCGGACGCGCTTCAACAGCCCTGCGGTGGGATTGACCTGTACGATTTTTTTGCTGCTTTACATGTCGTTCCTCATGTTTGCGCAGTTCAAGGCCGGAGCCATCGTGATGCAACTGGCCTGGCCGGATTCGTCTGAACTTTCAATGTCTGAAGACGTAACTCCCGTGTCGGAAATCACTTATGATATCGTGCTGCCGGGTTACAAGATCAAGCTGACACGGTATCACATCGGACTGCTGATTTTTACGTGTACCGTGGTCGGTTATACGCTCATCGGTGGCTTTCTGGGTGCTGTCTGGACGGATCTGTTTCAGAGTCTGTTGATGTTCGTCGGCGTCATGATTCTGCTTTACGCTTCACTGGCGGCGGCGGGCGGACTGGAAAAAGCAACACTGACATCGCTGAAGCACACGGGGCCGGGGTACGTGACTGGACCGGGCTACAACAGTGTCGAGGGTGCGCCCGATTTCCTGCCGCTGTCACTGGCCGTTTCGTTTTTTATCGTCTGGGTCTGGGGCGGAGTTGGAACCCCCGCCGGACTGGTCCGACTGATGGCCAGTCAGGACACAAGCGTGATTCGCAAATCGATCTACCTGCTGAGTCTTTATAACATGGGGATTTATTTGCCGCTGATTGTCATCTGTATTTGCGGTCGAGCGCTGATTCCGGACCTGGAACATACGGACGAGATCATCCCGCGTCTGGCGTTGATGACGACAAGCGAGTGGCCAGCAAGTTCGTTTGTGGCCGGATTGATTCTGGCCGCTCCGTTTGGTGCTGTGATGGCGACGGTCAGTTCGTATCTGGTGGTGCTGTCCTCCGCTGTGGTGCGGGATATTTATCAGCGTTTCGTCAACCCCGCGGCGGATCGCAGTCACTTGCGCGTGGCTGCCTGGGGTACGATGATTTTTGCCGGTGCCCTGTCAGTGGTCATCAACTGGAATCCGGTGCAGTTTCTGCAGGCATTTATTGTGTTCAGCACGTCTGGCGCGGCGGCGACGTTTCTGGTTCCCGCTGTGATGGCGTGTTACTGGCGACGAGCGAATTCAGGCGGCATTCTGACGAGCATGCTCAGCGGAGCACTCACCGTGCTGGTGCTGTACACGGTCGGGATCGCGGATCAACTGATGCAGGCTCAGACCAAGGGTCTGACAACGTTCCGACCGGTTTTCCTGTTGGGTTACGATCCGCTGATTTGGGGATTGCTGGCCTCGATTGTACTCGGTGTGACCGTCACGTTGCTGACGAAACCGCCGGATGAAGACTTGGTGGCGAGGATGTTCGATGTGATTGAGTGAGACTTGACGCGGGCTTTGCCCGCAACCGAACGTAGCCACGCTCTCCAAAGCGTGGGTTTCCTCTGGATCGCCCACGTTCTGGCGAACGTGGCTAAAAAGTTGCTCGCACGATCCGCCACGGCAGTAGAGTGGCACGCTAAAAACTTCTCAGGAAAACAACACTCCCAACGTTTGCTGAGCAGCGCGTGTGTGGCCCGCGCAAGAGTCGGGCCTATTATGGCCGCGGAGTTATCTCGTTTTTGTTCCGTTGCCCTGGACTATCACATCCTGGGCTGTTGGCCCCGAACGCATTTGTGGTCACCCCAATGGTTGCGGTGGCGAATCAAGACCTGGAAAGTTCACTCCGGCGATTCCTGAAATGCGATATCTGCAGCGATTCCGGATCAACAATCTTGATGACATCCAGTCCCAACTGAAACCAGCCGCCCGGCCGAACTGACTGATGGCGTACTTCCGTGAGAAAGAATCGCCATAATTCATCCAGGTCTTCGACCGCCACCAAAAACCGTGTGGCGCTCATGTGTTTCGGGACCAATACCCCAATTCCCTGACGCCGCAAATCGCATGTGACAGCCGGCTCAGCAAGTTTCGTATCGGCTGTGTCGGGGCTCTGATCGGCTGCAATCGGAATCAACCAGATACCAATTGAAACGTGGCGTGTCACGTCTTGACGGCGATTCGTATTCACGCCTTCCTCGTATGGCATATCTCGCAGATCAAGCTGCGACAGGATGCGAGACAGGGAATAGCTGGCCTTGAGACGCGGGTCTGGCCCGCGGAGCATTGATGCAAAGGAACTGAGGATGGCATTGGATCTGATCATCGCGTAACTCCTGGTTAATCGTGCCTACGACAGCGAATCCGGCCAGTACTGTTCGACCGGAAAATGTGGTGTGACGATGGTCATGACTTCGCGGATTTCATCCGGTGTCATGTCTTTTCGCCAAGTTTCCAGCGGTGATTTTGCTCCACGCTGGACTGAGAAATAGCTGTACTTCTTGCCCATCAAGCGACGGACATCAAAGCCAGGTTTAGACGACTGATTCAGAAACGCTTCGACAGACAAATCAAACGGAAGATGCAGCCAGTCAAAGACCTTGCTCCATTCCTGCATGGGATTGCGAACCAGATCGCAATAGACAATTGTCCGTGTCTTCATCATTGTGGAATGTTCGTACTGACTGAAAATCGCCGTATCAACCAGCCAGTTAATCGCCAACAGGCCAGCGGGTGACATGGCCGTGATGTCAGACTCTGAAAATCCAAGGGGTACAAGATAGTTTGAATACCGACTCCAGACTTTGTCGGCATCAGCACTCGATGCCTTCATTACACCCATCCGCATGCCGCGCAGCCACGAACTCACCACACCGCAAGGATGACGCAGCAGCACCAGCGCATCGGCATGGATGGTTTCCAGAATCCGATCGAGCAGCGGAAATGGACGATTCTTGATCACGATACAATGCTGGTCGTTGAGATTGCCGGACGCCAGATAGTTGAAGGCGGCACTCATCGGCGTGCAGGCTTTGGCGCTCATCCATGCCGCCGTTCGAATCCATGCCGGAGTTTTCAGAAACGATTTTCGAAAGAATGGCGGTTTATGCGTTTCGATGCATGCCTTCATTAACAGTCGCGTCAAAACTTCAGTGTCACCAGGAGTCCCGTTGCCTGCTTTAACACGCTCGCACAGTTGGCTGAGTTTCTGGTCATTGCCGAGTTGATAAAACGGTTCGTGACACCCCTGAACGGCGGGATGCGAATCCAGCACTTTCAGCGCCCACGATGTACCACCTCGGGCACTCCCCGCCAGCAGCACGCACCGCGGCCTGTTCAGCGTCGGCACGATGACCGCACGCTGCGCCGTGGTGCTCGGCTGAGTGATCGAAGGGGGCTCCATGTGAAAACCTTAACAATGTGCTGATCAACGATGTAAATAGTTGATGGATGGTCTGGAAACACTACTACAGGGATTGATACTTGCAATCAGGTGCCTGGATGCCGACGCCTGCCTCCAAAGATTTTGAACGCGGCGATCCGTGCAGGACGAGTGGTTTCGATAGTGCGACGTTCGATGAAGCGAATCGACAACCAGCCCCCAGATTCGGAATCCTTGCTTCAGCCGCTATTCCCGATATGATCGGACCTGCCCCGCCTCGGTTGCGTTCATCAGTTGAGAGTGCCAACATGCGGCACTTCACTTTGATTTCAAGACACAGGAGCGATTTATGCCACCATGGCCAATTGGTGTTTTTGCGTCCATCGACGCCGGACTGGGAGTTCATCTGGATGTTGTTCGTGAGCTGAAAGTTCCGACGATTCAACTCCATGCTCCCCATGCAGCGACGCGCAATGCTGCTGCTGCGGGAGCATTCCTGAAGAAATGTGAGGATGCCGGAATTACAGTGACCGCTGTCTTCGGAGGCTTCGAAGGCGAGAGTTACGCCGACATTGCCACGTCAGCGCGGACAGTCGGGCTGGTGCCGGAAGAGACTCGTGCGGCGCGTCTGCAGGAAATGAAGGAAATCAGCGACTTCACAAAGTTGCTCAACTGCAACACTGTCGCCCTGCACATCGGCTTTGTGCCGCATGAGACTTCATCCGCAAGTTACGAGAACCTGATCGCCACGACGCGTGATCTGCTGGACCATGTTGCCGAGAATGGCCAGCAATTGAATCTGGAAACCGGACAGGAATCTGCCGACCACCTGCTGCGTTTCATTGATTCCGTCGGGCGAAAGAACCTGTTCATCAATTTTGATCCGGCGAATATGATTCTGTACGGAACAGGCGAACCCATTGCGGCCCTGAAAAAAGTCGGCCACTTCGTCCGCAGTATCCACTGCAAGGATGCAAAATGGGCGGCACCGGATGTCCGCGGCAATGCATGGGGCCAGGAAGTTCCGCTCGGCGACGGCGACGTCGGTATGGAAACCTACCTGCGAACTCTGCAACAACTGGACTACACCGGGCCACTCACCATCGAACGCGAAATTCCGCAGGACCGCGAACGCCAGAAAGCCGACATCGGTCATGCTGTACAACTGCTGACTCAACTGCGAGCAAAGATTCTGGGCAGTTGAGATTCTCTGCCGAGCGGCACGGCGTCAACCCACCAGTACGACAGCGATTTCTCTTCATTCTTAATCATAATCTTAATCTTAATCGATCCGCTCAACGTGTGGCGTGTTACAGGCAACGCGCACATGCACACCGAATCACCGACATGGTGTGCCCGCGCTGCCGCTTGTCACACCCTACAGATCTACAAACTACCCACGCAGGCTGAGTCAGGTTGTGCTTCGCAGGCTTTGTTGTCCGGACGGTGATTAAGATTAAGAATGGGAGTAACGATGGCGCGGTGCGATCAGGGGTATCTTTGTGACGTCTGCGGCGAAGAAGTGGAGTCGATTCGCGAGAGCGATTTGTATCTCCGTTTCGTCACCGGAGAACTTTCGTCCAACGAGTTGTTGGGCGCGCCAGAACGGCATCTGCGCTGCAACCCTGTGGTGGCACAGTTCATCACGCATCCCGATTTTGAACCGGTCACCGTTGCAGGCGATTTTGATCGGCGCTTGTTTGATCCGGCTGATGTCGCTGATCGTGAAACGCTCCTGACTCGCGGCTGGCTGCGTTTGCAGGAACTGGCGGAACTGGCTCAGACCGTGCCGCTGCCGCATTATCCGCTTCCGGAGTTTCAGAAGAAATAGATGTTGGATGAATGCATTCGGCGAGCGGGGGATGTCAATCCCCTGATTGACCTGTGGTTACGGCAAAAATCAAGGGACTCACGTCCAGCTCGCCGGTCACTGCCTCATTCTTACCCGCACAGAGTATTCTCAAACCAAACCCGCCTCATCTGGAGTGCCCCGCCATGTCGTTAACGTTTTCGCCCGCCTGCAACACTCCGACTTCCAGAGTTCGTGGTTTGTTATGGCTCGCATGTCTCCTCGTCGGCGTCTTTTCGAGTACACCTGCCGTCGGACAGGCCCAGAATTCCGCGGCGGTGATGCTGGCGACGTTTGATGTGGATGTAACGCCGCCGCCGGGCAATCACATGGCCTACGATCCCGTCAAGCGGGTCGATGAGCTGACTCTGCGAAGTCGTGGAATCATTTTGCAGGGCAGCGACGCCCCGATTGTGCTGTGTGCGGTCGATTTCCTTGGCATCGGCAACGCAGCGCACGATGAGTGGCGAGAAGCGATCGCAGCCGCTGCCGGGACGACGCTTGATCGAGTGGCAGTGCATACGCTGCATCAGCATGATGCCCCGCATGTGGACTATACTGCCGAACAGCTTCTGCGTGACGTCAACGCTCCTCAACTTGGACCGTTCGACGGCGCGTTTGCGCGGCAGGCAATGCACAACACGGCGGCAGCGGTCAAAGACGCGATGCAGAAGCTGCAGCCTGTGACGCATGTTGGCTTTGGATCCGCCGAAGTCATCGAGGTCGCATCGAACCGCCGTATTCTGGGCGATGATGGCAAAGTGCGCGTGACCCGTTTCACCGCGACGCGCGATGCGGCTGTACGAGCCGAACCGGTCGGCACGATTGATCCGATGGTCAACGTTGTGTCGTTCTGGAATTCCGACGTTCCGATCGCGGTGCTGAGTTACTATGCCGTCCATCCGCAGAGCTATTACCGCATGGGGATACCGAGCCCAGACTTTCCCGGCATCGCCCGTTTTATTCGTCAGCAGGCCGTGCCGTCTGCCGTGCATGTGCATTTCAACGGTGCAGGCGGAAATCTGGGAGCCGGCAAGTACAACGACGGCAGCTACGAGAATCGCGTAGCGCTGGCGACACGACTGGCCGATGGCATGAAGCGCGCATTCGACGCCACAGTCAAGACCGAAGTGACGCCCGCGCAGGTTGCATGGACTGCTGTGAAAGTATCGCTGCCCATGACAGAACGCTTCGATGAAGCTCGCTTTCGCGCTGACCTGCAGGCGTCGGCAACCAATCGTCCGGCATCGACTCAGGCGGCACAGAAGCTTGCATGGCTGCAGCGTCAGCAAAGCCAGCATCAGATCGACATTCCGATGCTGTCGCTGGGAGACATTCGGCTGGTTCACATGCCCGGCGAATTGTTTGTGGAATATCAACTCGCGGCAAAAGCAATGCGATCAGATCTGAAAGTCGCGATGGCCGCGTACGGCGACTACGGCCCCTGCTACATCGGCACGGCCATCGCCTACGATCAGGGCGGCTACGAAACCAGCGAAGGTGCAACCAACGTTTCGGCAGCGGTCGAACCTGTGCTGCTCGGCGCTTTAACTGAGCTGCTGCAACCGGCGGATAAATAGAGCCGACTGCGATCTCCTGAATTCTTGCAGAGATTCCGCCATAATCACTATCCAGCGAAAATGCTGACTTCCGATCCGCAGTCTCTGCAGACGACTACGTTGGCGACAATCATTCATCGCCACCCAGTTGGCAGCCACGCACGCTGCGGCGAATCAGAAGTCCGAGGCCAATCACACCAGCGACCGTCAGCATGACCGGCACCGCGTGGGATGGATTGACGACATAGTGAGTCGCCCCATGCTGATGCGCCGGATGGCCGTGGCCTTCGTGGGCGAAAGTTGTGGTGGTCAGGATGAGCGAAACGACAAGGATTGAGAGTGAGCGAAGCATGTTTGAAATCATTCCTTAAGCTGCAAAATGAGTCCGTTAGTACCACAAGGGGTCTACGCCAGCCGTTGTTTCCATTCGGCAACGCGTGCGTTGACAGAAGCAGGGCCACCGCTGCCAAAACTTTGTAGTGCGTGCAGGGCGTTCCGGGTTCCCAGCACGTTTCGCACGTCGTCCTCAATCAAGTCGCAGACTTCCTTGAGTTCCTGCAGCGGCAGGTCACTCAGCCGACATCCACGCGCTTCGCAGTGCGACACCAGCCTGCCGACGGTTTCATGTCCTGTTCGCATCGGCACGCCTTTCCTGATCATGTATTCCATCAACGCGGTGGCGTCGAGAAATCCGTCTTCGATGCGGGCTTCGATTTTTTCAAGCTGCAGTTCAGCTCCAGTAATAATCGATGGTGCAAGTTCCAGAGAAGCGTGCAGGGCATCGTATGCCGTAAACATCGCGAGCTTGTCTTCCTGCAGGTCGCGGTTGTACGCCATCGGCAGGCTCTTGATCAGAATCAATAACTGTGGAACAGCCCCCATGACGCGGGCGGTGCGGCCACGGATGAGTTCCAGCACATCGGGATTGCGTTTCTGCGGCATGATCGAAGAACCGGTCGTGTAGGCATCGGGCAATCTCAGAAAACTGAACTCCGTGGTGAACCAGATAATCCATTCTTCCGCCCATGTGCTCAGGTGCGCTGCGATCAGAGACAGACAGAATACGAATTCCACCAGAAAATCCCGATCACTGCTGACGTCCAGACTGTTCGCAGCCACGGATTCGAATCCCAGCAGTTTCGCCGTGAGATCCCGCTCGATCGGCAGTGTGGTACCGGCCAGCGCGGCAGCCCCGAGCGGGCTCACATTGACGCGCTTGCGGCAATCCGCGAGCCGTTCACGATCACGCTGAAATTTTTCGACATAAGCCAGCCAGTAATGCGCTGCCAGCACAGGCTGGGCACGCTGCATGTGCGTGTAACCGGGCAGCACGACATCAGCATCCTGATCGCAGCGTGTGAGGAAGGCTTTTTGAACCGAGGCCAGCAGCTTGTCCAGTACGTCAATCGCATCGCGGGTGTAGAGTTTAAGATCAGTGGCGATCTGATCGTTGCGACTGCGACCAGTGTGCAGCTTGCGTCCAACGTCCCCGATGCGCGTGATCAGGGCATTTTCGATGTGCATGTGGATGTCTTCCAGATCCGTCCGGAAAACGAACTGCCCGGCGGCAAGTTCTTCACCGATCTGATCCAGATGGGCGCAAATATGATCGCGATCATCAGCGGAGATGAGTCCCGCATGTGCGAGCATCGTGGCGTGTGCCATCGAGCCCCGAATATCGACGGCATACAGCCGTTTGTCGAAGCTGATGGATTCTGTGAACGCTTCGACTCGCGGATCAGTTGCCTGATTGAATCGTCCGCCCCACGCCTTGGCCATGAACATACGTCCTTTGAATGAAGAAAATGCGGTTGGACGTGGGATAAGCTTCCAGCTTGTCAGAAGCTCGCTTTCGCGGCAACCGCAAAGATGACAAGCTGCAATACGCGGCAACCGCAAAGACGACAAGCTGGAAGCTTATCCCACGATAAAATCAACCGCCGACGGTAGCTTACTCGGGATGCTTCCCATGTTCTACGATCACGGTGGTCCGAATTCCGCCGCGGGGTGTAAATGCGGCTTCAATCTTCATCCACCTCGGCAGGGTGACTGCGACCAGGTCATCCAGAATCATGTTGGTGACCCGTTCGTAGAACGCGCCGTGGTTTCGGTACTGCTGCAGGTACAGTTTGAGAGACTTTAGTTCATAGCAGACTTTGTCGGCAATGTACGTGATTGTCATCGTCCCGAAGTCCGGCTGTCCGGTCTTGGGACACATGGAAGTGAATTCCGGAGCGACTGTTTCGATCAGGAAATCCCGCTGTGGATAAGGATTTTCGAAGGTTTCGAGCAGATCACGAGTCGGAGCGGACATGAGTCAATGAGCCTTAGAGATTCAATTCGCAAAGAGCCAGCAGGAACGAAAAGCATGTACCATGCCGGCCGGGTCTGGACCCGGAAAACGAAATTCTGGAGACAGCCTGCACCGGATTTCGATTTCTTCGACGCCACATGATAGACACGATGCTTGTTCTCAACGACAGATCCGCGATTGAAAATGCTGCGATTCTCGTTTCGGAAGCAGGTTATGGTTCTCGCAGACAGATTTAGTCCACAGGCATCAGAACCGATTTGCTGACTGTATTAAGCAGTGTGGTAAAAGTTATTTAACAGAACTCGTTTAACGGCAAGCTTCGCACAATCCTGCCAGCGCGGTCTCGACCGCAGCATCAGCACGAAGACCGGCCTGCTGTTTTTCGGGCCGCCACGATTTTAATCGGTCGTTTGCGGTGTTAATCTTTGTGTCTGGGCGCGGCGTCGGAGCAGCGCAGAAACGGAGAGGGCATGAAACGGATGCGGTGTTTTTCACTGCGGTTCGCTGTGCCTGTGAAATCTGATGGTGAGAGCAACATGATCCACGATTGTATTCGAACAGTCTCAATTCTCGCTGCGGTAAGTATCGCGATTTTCGGAATGGCAGTTCCATGCGAGGCACAGACGGCATCACTGCGGTCAGCCTCGAACGAGGCCAACGACTGGGCGGCGTTTCGCGGTCCTGATGGGCAGGGTGTCAGCGCGGCACAGGCGCTCCCCGTCGAATGGTCTGAATCGGAGAACATTGCATGGAAGATTCCCATGCCTGGACCGGGGGCCTCCAGTCCGATCGTATTCAGAGACCACATCTACATCACCTGCTACTCGGGGTTCTTTGTTCCCGGAGAAGCAGACGGCAGCCCGAAGGATCTCAAACGGCATCTCCTGTGTCTGGATCGCAAAAGCGGCAAGAAGCTCTGGGAAAAAATTGTCGATGCAAAACTGCCGGAGGAAGAACGTATCCGTGACCACGGATTTGCAGCCAATACACCGGCGGCTGATGGAGATCGCGTCTACTGTTTCTTCGGCAAGACCGGAGTGATTGCATTCGATCACGATGGCAAGCAGGTCTGGAGCGCGGATGTAGGCACGAAAACGCATGGCTGGGGCACATCGGCATCCCCCGTTCTGCACAAGAATATGGTGTTTATCAATGCCAGCGTCGAAAGCGAATCTCTGGTCGCGCTGGACCGCAAGACGGGGAAAGAGCTGTGGCGAGCCGAAGGAATTCGCGAGGCATGGAATACTCCCGTGGTGGTGACGAATGTTGACGGCAAGCCCGAGCTGATCATTGCAACGCAGGGGAGCGTTCAGGCGTTCGAACCGACGTCCGGTAAACAGCTCTGGACCTGCGCCACGGATATCGGCTGGTATATGGTTCCGAGCGTGATTGCACACGATGGCATCGTCTATTGTCTTGGAGGTCGCTCCGGCGTGGCGGGGCTGGCGGTCAGAACAGGCGGCTCGGGGGATGTTACGAAGTCGCATCGATTGTGGACGAGCCTGAAGGGATCAAATGTTACGTCACCAGTCTTTCATGACGGACATCTTTACTGGATGAACGACAATCTGGGGATTGCCTTCTGTGCAAAGGCCGACAGTGGCGACCTTGTTTACGAAAAACGCATGGATCGATCCGGACAGGTCTATGCATCGGCACTGCTTGCCGATGGTCGAGTCTATTATCTCACGCGTGAAGGCCGCACCTTCGTGGTCGCGGCGAAGCCTGAATTCGAGGTGCTCGCCACGAATGATCTCAACGATGGCAGCGTCTTCAACGGCAGTTTCGCAGTCGATGGAACACGGCTGCTGGTGAGGTCGGATAAGTTTCTGTACGCGATCGGGAAATAGAAACAGTCGCAGTCAAGCCTCGCCCGATTGAGGATGGCACAATCGTTTAACCGCGTGGGCAACGCCCCGCGCTTCGTATTTCAAATTTCAAATCTCAAATCTCAAATACAAAATTTCAAATAGAACAATCGCGGCCCGCTGGGCACGCGGTTAAACGAGTCAATGGTTTCCGGACGGTCTCTGTCGTATACTCCAGAGCGGCTCCGCTTAACGCGGCGGTCGCTTCGGATTAACCACGACAACCTCAACGCGAAATGCTCTCCATGCGACCGTGGATACTTGCGGAAACAAACTTTGGACACGTCAAAGACTGCGAATACGAAGTCGCCGTGCTGCCGATGGGGGCGACTGAGCCGCATAATCTGCACCTGCCGTACGGTACCGACACATACGAAGCCGAAGCGATCGGATCGCGAGCGTGTGAAGCGGCGTGGAAACAGGGAGCGAAAGTTGTCCTGCTGCCGACGATTCCTTACGGCACGGAAACCAATCAGTCCGAGTTTCGCCTGTCGATGAATCTGAATCCGTCCACGCTGGGACTTGTCATTCAGGATCTTGTGGAATCACTCGCAGGCCACGGCGTCCACAAGCTGCTGATCCTGAACAGTCACGGCGGGAACGAATTTAAGCCGCTGCTGCGAGAGTTGCACGGCACAACCGACGTACAGCTTTTCCTGTGTGACTGGTTTCGCGGCCTGACGGCGGACATCAAGAAATCGATCTTCAAGGAAGCGGATGATCACGCGGGAGAAGTGGAAACATCGCTGGCTCTGGCGTATTTCGGTCATCTGGTGAACAGGAACGCCGACGGCACGCTGATCGCCGACAACGGGGAAACTGCCTCCACGCGGCTCGACGCCGTCAACCAGGGCTGGGTTTCTATCACACGTCCGTGGCATCTGCTCACAACCAACACCGGTGCCGGGAATCCTCATGCTGCGACGGCAGAAAAAGGCGAACGGCTGATGCAGACCATGGTCGAACGACTTTCTCAGTTTCTCGTGGATCTCGCGAAATCGGAACTCGATGACCAATTCCCGTTTTGACAGCAACCGCGTCGCTTGCCTGGCATTCTGCGAAGTGCTAAACCATCCGTAGTCAGCACTTAATTGCGGCTGGAATTCATTGAACCTGCAGCATCAGGAGTCATTGTGTGTCTGAAATTGATGTCTATAAGGAATGGTTGGGAATTCCAGCCGGAACGCGACCACCGGATCACTACACGCTGCTGCGCCTGGTGCAGTTTGAGGACAATATCGAGAAAATTCGCACGAATTATCGCAAGCTCAACGCCCATGTGCGCAAGTATTCGACAGGACAGTATTTGCTCCGATCCCAGGAACTGCTCAACGAAATGGCGAAGGCCATGCTGTGCCTGACCGACCCGGACGGCAAGCGTGAGTATGATGAAAGTCTCGGACGTGAACCGTCCGCGATGAACGACGACGAACCGAAGACGGTGATGGAGTATCTGGTTTCAAAGAATCTCGTCAAACGTTCACAAGTATCGGAAATCGAACGCTTTGCCGAAGCCCGCGGACTGAATCATCGCGACGCCGTGATCCAGATGAAACTTGTCGAACCCGTAGAAGCCACCCGCGCCCTGGCGGTCGAATTGCGGTTACCGTTTGTCGATCTGGAGGACATGTTGCCGGAAGACAGTGTGCTCGACATGATTCCGCGTCGCGTGGTGAAGAAGCATTCCTGTCTGCCGTTGTTTGAAGATCGCGGACGGATGCTGGTCGCCTGCATTGATGAACCCAGCCCGGCCCTGGAAGACGAAATCCGCATGCGCTGCGGGCACCCGATGCGGGCCGTTCTCGCCGTGCCGCGCGCGGTCAATCAGGCGATTGCGAAGTACTATGCTCCCGGCATGCGCGACGAAGCGACTGCGCCCGAGGAACCAGAAGAGAAGTCTTCATCAAAAAGTGACAAGCCACCAAAGACCAAAGCGGAGAAACCAAAGGCGAAGGCACAGAGCAAGTCCGCTCCTTTGTCCGCTGATGAACGCAAGGAGCGGATGCAATACAGCCTGATTGGCATTTGCTGGGCAACGATCGGCACCGTCGCTGTATTATATTTCGCACATGGTCAGAAAAGTTTTACCTGGGACATCCCCATCGGCCTGGTTGTCGGCGCGATTGTGGCGGGGATTTTGAAGGCCACATACTGGAAATAGACGGCATGTTGATCATGAAAGTGGGATAAGCTTCCAGCTTGTCATCGTTACCAAACAGGATTGAGTTCTTATTCATCGATGGCAAGCTGGAAGCTTACCCCACGTTCAAGATGGCAAGCTGGAAGCTTACCCCACGTAAACTCAGACTGGTCAACAACCCGTTCGGCCCGTTCCGCGTCTTTCCGACGACTATTTCTCAAATACCTCAGCAAAGTTTTCAC
>JAYTAK010001142.1:0-14255 GCA_043737515.1 Candidatus Kuenenia sp.
GGGCTTCGCCCGCAACCCAACGTAGCCACGCTCGCCAGAGCGTGGGTTTCCCCTGGATCGCCCACGTTCTGGCGAACGTGGCTACAAAGTTGCTCGCACGGTCCGCGACTGCAGTAAAGTGGCACGCTAATATCTTCTCAGGAAAATACAACTTTCAACGTTTGCTGAGCAAAGCCGGTCCTGTCGATCGCAATGAAGGTATGGATTGCAGCGAGTATCACGTTGGAGTTGGCATGTCGGAATTCCCCGCCATTCATGTTGCATATTCGTTTCAGAGTCACCAATCGTTACGGCCAATGTGTTCCAGGCGACTGGATTATCGTGCTTTTCTTCGAACATGACCTACCGTTGCTTTTAAGCATCAGTCGGTACGGGCCCATGCTTCACAGAGAACAACACCAGAGGTTGCCGACGCCGAACACCCAAGGAAACCACCTATGACCGAAACTCTTCAGGATTCGATGCTGCACCAACGCCACAGCGGCATCGACGAAACTTCAAACGCGAATGATCCACTGTCTGCACTACCGGAAGGTCTGTGGGTTCTGTCGCGAAGCGCCGCAGAACATGGCACCAACCAGCGTGTGAATGTGGTAGGACCGTCGTTTACGATAGGTCGCCATCCTTCCAGCAATTTGTGTCTGTCGGACACGACTGTTTCCGGACGACATGCGGAAGTTGTGACAATCAACCGCGACCTTTTTGTGCGAGACCTCAACAGCACTAACGGGACGCTGCTGAACGGTCGCAAGCTGCAGAATCTGACCGGACTGCGTTCCGGCGACGTGCTGCATTTCGGCAGTGTGATGTACACACTGCAATCGTCCACGGACGAAAACATGAGTTCCACCATCACGGCTGACGTTTCCGCCGAAGCGCTCGCGCAGGTGCAATTCGATAAACTGCTGCGACGCCCCGCGCTGCGACCTTACTTCCAGCCGATTCTTCGTCTGAACGACAATGCCCGCGTCGGCTTTGAAGTGCTGACCCGCAGCTATCTGCTGGGACTGGAAACACCCGACAAAATGTTTCGCGTCGCTGCCACACGCAACGTTGAGGCTCAACTGAGTCAGATCTGCCGCTCCGAAGGTCTGCGGATCGGCGAGACTCTGGGCAACACTCATTTCTATCTCAACACACACCCGGTCGAACTGGTCGGCACTGAACTCTTTACATCACTGGAACAACTGCGGAGCGACTTCCCTGACACGAACATCGTTCTGGAAGTTCACGAAGGAGCTGTGGCTTCGAGCGCCGTGCTGCGGAATGTGCGTCAGGTGACGCGGGATCTGAAGATGGGACTGGCCTACGACGACTTCGGAGCCGGACAGGCTCGACTGAAAGAACTATTTGAAGTTCCTCCGGACGTCCTGAAGTTCGACGTGAAGTTTGTGCATGGACTGGCCTACAGTCCGCCACAGCATCGGGCCACCATTGCATCACTGATTCGTATCGTGCGGGACTTGAACGTGGTCCCGCTCGCTGAAGGGATTGAGACACCTGAGGAAGCCGTCGTCTGCCAGGAACTGGGCTTCGAACTCGCGCAGGGATACCTGTTCGGTCGCGCCGAAACGGCTTCACACTGGACCTCCAACTAAGAATTCTCACCGATGTTAATGGCACGACCGACACAAGGAAAGAACGGCGATCCCGCATTGCTCGCGGCATTGCTGGCCGGGGAGAATTTCTGGCCATCCGATCCTGCTTCAATGCATGAACTGGGTCTGAATGAACCATTCATTGAGGGTCTCATCTGCCGTCTGCTGCGTTCAGCGGGAAATCAGACAGGGCGTTCGATCGCCAATGAAGTCTGCATTCCCTTCCGCATGGTCGAAGTGTTGATGGAGCGACTGAAATCCAGACGCATGGTGCTGCATTGCGGCAGCGCCAGTCTGAATGATTATATTTTTGGACTCACTGATGAAGGCCGCCGCCGCGCGGAAACATCTCATGCGGAATGTGCGTATACCGGACCAGCCCCGGTATCTCTCAGCGACTACGTGATTTCTGTCGAGGCTCAGGCGATCTGCGACCAGCCGATCCGCCGCGAAGAACTGGAAGACGCATTCTTCAACGTATCGATGTCCGAAGAACTGTTCGACATGATCGGCCCGGCGGTGAACTCTGCCAGTGGGCTCTTTCTGTACGGCTCGCCGGGCAATGGCAAATCCACGATCGCCCGCTGCCTGACGCACTGTTTCGGGCAGGAAATCTGGATTCCGTATGCGATCATCGATGGCCGGGAAATCATCACGCTGTTTGATCCTGCGTATCACGAGATCGTCGAGCAGCCGGACGAAGGACTGCAGTTTGATCGTCGCTGGGTTCGCGTTCGCAGACCTACGGTCATCGTCGGCGGCGAACTGACGCTGGACAGTCTGGAAATTCGACACGATCCCGTGAGTAACACCTGTGAAGCGCCACTGCAGATGAAAAGCAACTGCGGCTGCCTGCTGATCGACGACTTTGGTCGGCAGCGCGTGTCACCCGAACAACTGCTCAACCGCTGGATCGTGCCGCTGGAAAACAAGTACGACTATCTCACGCTGCCCACCGGCAAGAAGATTCAGGTGCCCTTCCAGCAGTTGATTATTTTCTCGACAAATCTGGACCCGGCTGATCTGGTGGACGAGGCGTTTCTGCGACGCATTCCTTACCGGATTGAAGTCACGGATCCGCACGAAGATGAAGTTCATCGGTTGTTTCAGATCGCGTCTGAAAAACTGGGCTGCACATACGATCCGGAATCGGTCGAGCACTTGCTGGCGACATACTATCGCGCCCAGAAGCGTCCGATGCGACGTTGCCATGCGCGGGATTTGTTGCTGCAGGTCCGGAATTTCTGCATGTATCGCGGGATTCCGTTCGAGATGCAGCCGGAACATTTTGATCACGTTGCAGAATCGTTCTTTACCCGAGTTCCCACTCGGCCTCTGAATGCGTCATTTGAAGAAGCCCTGACAACAGGTCGGTGAAAGAAGTCGTACTATGAGCCACACCGAAGTCAGTTCCACGGCTGTGCTGAGTGATGTCGTATCGCCCAATGCGATGTTGGCTGGCGTCACTGAAATTGCCGGTTATCGCATGCAGGAACGCATCGGCATGGGCGGATTCGGAGAAGTCTGGCGCGCCATAGGACCGGGCGGATTTCCGAAAGCCGTCAAAATCCTGTTTGGACTTCTGAATGGTCCTCAAGCCGAAACGGAACTCAAATCTCTGAACCGCATTCGTGACCTGCGTCATCCATTTCTGCTCAGCATCGAACGTGTGGAAGTCGTTGACGGGCGCGTGATCGTCGTGACCGAACTGGCCGACCGCAGTCTGGATCAGCGATTCCGTGAACTGGTTGCCTCCGGGCAACGCGGAGTCTCGCGCGACGAGTTGTTGCGTTACCTGCGCGACGCTGCCGACGCTCTGGACTTTATGTCCGAAGAACACGGCTTGCAGCACCTGGACATCAAACCCGAAAACCTGTTGCTGCAGGGCGTCCATGCAAAGGTCGGCGACTTTGGTCTGACGAAAGCCGTCGGCCATGCACGCCATTCACAGATCAACGGTTTTACGCCGCTGTATGCTCCTCCGGAACTGTTCGAAGGTCGCCCGGATCGTGGCAGTGATCAATACAGTCTGGCCATTGTGTATCAGACAATGCTCACCGGCGTTCCTCCTTTCAACGGACGAACCGCCTCGCAGTTGATGGCTCAGCATTTGAAGAGTTCGCCGGATCTGAGCAGTCTGCTGCCGTCAGATCGAGCTGTCGTGGCGCGCGCCCTCTCGAAGAATCCACGCACGCGGTTTGCAAGCTGTCGGCAGTTTGTGGAAGAACTGACGAAGCGCCGCCCGACGAAGTCGCTGAGCAGTCGCGTGTCGTCAGAATCTGCTGCGGCAGTTCCTGATTCCCAAACAAGCCTTGTCAGCACGGAGAAAATCACCAGCAATCATTCGATGCTGCACGGCATGCCCACTCCGCTGGCACCTGTCAGGAGTCTGCCGGAGGACACGCAGTTCCGGCCCACTTTGTTTGTCGGGATCGGCGGGCTCGGTTGCCAGACGATCGCGTTGCTGAACCAGAGAATCCAACAGCGGTTCCCGAACGCCACCCTCCCGGCCATTCAGTTTCTGTGCATCGACACGGACAACGAAGCGATGTCAGATCTCAATCGCCGCAGTTCCGGAAATCAACGCGCGATCACCACCGTGGCGGCCCCGCTGCGGACGACTCAGGACTATCGCAAAGCGTCGTCCGAACATCTGACATGGCTCGGTCGCCGCTGGCTGTTCAACATTCCGCGCAGCGGGCGTGTGGAGGGCATGAGACCTCTGGGACGCCTGGCCTTTGTGGATCATGCCGACGACATCCGCACAGCACTGAAAAATACTCTGAGCGCACTGGTAGGTTCTGAAACCACCAGTATCTCCACGTCTGAAACCGACTTACCTTTCGACGCAGCGGGCATCGACGTCTGTCTTGTGGGTGCAACATCCGGCGGCACGGCGAGTGGCTGCATGCTGGATCTGGCATGGCTGGTGCGTGAACTTGTGAGCAACGGTCGGATGCCGCCGGTCCGTGTGACATCCATGCTGCTGCACGGTACGGCCCACGGTCGTCAACTGGCCGACATGCAGGACGCCAACACGGTCAGCTTCCTGCAGGAACTGCAGCACTTCTCCGTCCCCGGCGCACAACGTCCCGGCCTGACCTCGCGCTTTTGTGAATCAGATATCTCGAAACCATTCGACGAAACGACGCTCGTACATTTCGGGGACGACCTGTCGGCCACCGACTTTTTCGAAGGCACGAATCGCACGGCGGAATACCTGGAATTGCAGGCTCTGACGTCAGCCCGTCGAGAAATGAACGCCTGGCGCAATCCGCAACGAACACAGATCCCCGAGAGCCATGAAGCCACGCTGCGTTCATTCGGGCTCTCAACCATCAACGCGGAATCCTGGGAAGTCGCTCATCGAGAAGCCGGTCAACTGGCATCCGCAGCAATCAGACTCTGGACGCAACCGTCGGCTGCGGGAAGTGAACCCAGCTCACCCGAGTGGAAGGCACTGCTCGATCAATTGGGCATCAGCAGCGAAGCCGTACACCTGCTGATCCCCGGTATGCTGGATGGCGGACGCACAAGGCGGATGGATGAATACGCAAACGCGATCTGGCTGCGTCTGTCGCGCGAATCTGCCGTGTCGGCCAGGGAACAGGTTTCCGCCATCGTGAGTCAGGACGCCTCTCCATTGGCAGGACGCAGTACCATTGCGGCCGTGTCGGGCGAGATTCGTGCAGAACTGGCCGCCCGATTACCGCTGCACCTGCAATTCCTCGAATCCTTCCTCAAGCAATTGCTCGACACCCGCATGCGATCGGGATTGACGATTCAGGCGCTCATGTCGGTGATGCGTCATACCGATCAGGCACTGGCCGCATGTCGGAGTCAGCAGAGCGATCTGGAGAGTGCATTCAACGGATTGTGCGACGCATATTCCGTCAGAAATCCTGATCAGGCGACGGATGCCGGGCACACCGCTCTCCGCGGTTTCTGCCGTCAGTATTGCATGTTGTTCACATGTCAGACGATTTGTCAGGCATTGATCGCACACCTGCAGTCGCTGTCGGCCGCACTGCCACGCCTGCTCGAAGAAAGATCCTCGATGCTCGGCGTCAGGCTGAACACACTTGCGCTGCAGGTCAACGGAGGCGTTCCTTGCTCTGCGGCAATCCCGGAACAGATGATCGCGGCGTTTGAAGCGTATCTTCGGTCGTCCGGTCGATTTCGAGTCAGCTCGTTTCTCAGTCGCGATCTTCGTCCGACCGATGCTGCCACACTGCTGTCAGAAGCTTCCAACTTCCTGCTCCTGAGCATGTCGCGGACTCCGCAGTTCTCAAACGACGAACGTGCGCCGAAACGCAGTGAATCCTTTCCGGCAAATGCCAAACCGAAACTGCAGAACGTCGGCGGCGGTCAGCGTGTGCTGGCCGTGATTCCTGATCTGAATTCGGTTGACGTCTGGAAGACTTTGTTGCAGAACGATTTCGGTGCCTGTGTCTCTGCCTGTTCCACAAAAACTGAAGACATCTATGTCGTCTGCGAAACCGAAGGCATCGCGATTCCGGCGGCGGTCGATGCACTGACGCACATGCGGCCTCATGTGCTGGAACTCGCCGGGCGACTGCACTCCCGGCACGATGTTCCGTGGTAACAGGTGTAGTCGCGGATGATTGTTAAAGTAGGTCCTTTCTGCCGGGTCTTTACGTCTCGACCATGGAATGAAGCGGGAGACAACCGTAACTGGCAGAGGATTCAGCACTTACGTCGAATACGGCATTCAGCCTTCGGCGGCTGCACGTTCTAGATTGTATAACGTTTTATAACGCTTTGCAACAAATTGTGTACCCGATTCTGTACCGAGCGGCATCAAAGTCGTGGACCGAATCGGGCCATCAATAGTCGATAACGCTGGCGAAGTTCTGGATGCTGCGCCCGAACTTTCTGGTGCTGAGACATCAGCGTCGCTCGTCGCTCCTATCGGAATGGCGATTACTCGGCACAGCCAAAACTCGGCGCGGCCAAATCGTAGCATCTCAATGGTCGGCACTGCAGCGAACCGTACTCACAGAAGCCTGAAAACAACGGAGAATGCTTGGCTAGTCGGGCTAAATTGTTGGCAGCAACTCGCGGGTTTCCTGGCGAGTCCGGTAGCGGCGGGAGCTGCCTTTCGAGCGATGTTCGTAACCGTACCCCACAACCATAATAGACAGGCCCTTCATTCTGTGTCGGTTTGAGTTTTCTTCAACCGAGCAGAGGAATGAATCATGGGGCGTCGTGTAGATCATGGGAAGCATTGTGAGTGGAGCGAGAGGATTCGGCGGCGGCGAGAGTCAGGGCTGACGGTGGCTGAATTCTGTGAGTGGGAAGGCGTGTCAGTTGCGTCGTTCTACAACTGGCAGAAGAAGCTGCGAGGCACAAAATCCCGGAGGCAATCTGTGGAGTTGGTGACGCCTGAAGGCAGGTCGCAGCGATCGCTGCAGACAGCGGCGTTCCTTCCTGTTCACGTCATGCAGGCCGGGGGCACCGCCTTGCCGGCAACACGCATCGAGATCCAACTCACGAACGGCGTTCGCGTCTTCGTTCCGATCTCAGATTTTGAAACGGTCGAGAACACGATCGCAGTCGCGAGTCGCCTCTCGGCTCTGAATGACGGTGCGATGAATCACGATCGCCCACTTGCGGAGAACGCGACATGCTGACGTGTCCGACGCATCTGCCGATTTATTTTTGTGCGCAGCCCGTGGATTTCCGCAAGAGCTTTGATGGACTCACCGGCGTGATTGCATCGGTGTTTGAAATCAGCGTGCTCGATGGACATCTCTTCCTGTTCATCAACAAACGACGTGATCGCATCAAGGCGATGTGGTGGGATCGAGACGGGCTCGTGCTGTTTTACAAGCGACTTGAAAAAGGCACCTTCGAAATGCCGCGCGTCTGCTGTCCGGCTGCATCGTAGGCCGATGTCGTGCGGCGGTTGAGCGGGTCGATGAGCTGCGTCTGGGCTCCGGTCGAATCGTACGTGAAACTGTGGCGGTTGCCTCGGGCGTCCACCAGAGCCGACGTTTGCCCGAGCGAATTGTACACCGTCGTCGTGCGGTTGCCGAGGGCGTTGACTTCGACCGTGCGTCGGCCAAGGGCGTCGTAGACGTTGCTGACTCGATTGCCATTGGCGTCGATCGTCGCCAGTGACTGACTGGCGACGTTGTAGACTGTGGTGGCACGTTTGCCGAGCGGATTGATGCTCGCGACCACGCGGCCTGCCGAGTCGTACACCGATGTGTTGCGATTGCCCAGCGGATCTTTGCTGCCGACCGTTTGCCCAACAGCGTTGAAAATCGTCGTCCAGCGTTTGCCGAGCGGATTGACACTGGCGGCGGCTCGACCTTTGGTATCGTACACCGTCGTCGAGCGATTGCCCTTCGCATCCACCGACGCCACGCCTCGCCCGCCTGCGTCGTAAACGCTGGTGGAGCGATTTCCCAGAGCATTGATCGCAGCGACCGTCTGACCGTCCGCGTTGTAGGTCGTTGTCGAACGAGCTCCCTTGGCATTCACGCTGGCAATGGTCTGACCGGCAATGTTGTACACCGTCGTACTGCGACTGCCCGCAGGATTGATCGAGGCTGTGACGGCTCCGACTTTGTTGTAGACCGATGTGGACCGCCGTCCCAGCGGATCGACCGACGCAATGCCTTGATTCGCCGGATTGTAGACTGTCGTCCAGCGATTGCCTTTCGGATTAATCGAAGCGACGCCAATAAAGTGCTGTGTCCCCGTTGTCGTCCCCCCCACGCTAAAACTACTACCATATCCAACATCTTGCAACAAATGGATGGCACCAGTCGTCCTCCCGGATTGTTACGAACGGTTACTTTCCCTTTTTGGGTGAGAGCGGAAAGGACTGATCAAACGCCGATGGACGACAGAACGATACCTCGGTTGATGCTGTCGTGCTTGCTACTGTGGCAATCCACTTACCGTCAGGAGAACAATTTACATCAACAAGTCGGAAGTCTGCGGAGTGCGAAACACTGTGGTCCGAGAATCCGTTCGGGTTTTCCTTGAGGGAATCAAGCTTAGATCGTAAGACGAGTGATGCTGGCGGGACCAGTTTCCAATCGGTGATTCCCACGTACACGTCATTGCTGTCGGACGAAAAATCGAAGCAAACAACACTTTGACGATCTGTCTGACCGCCAACAGGCGACCAGCTGCAGAGTTCCCGACACGTCTCAGTTTCAAAGATGACAAGCGAGCCACCGTTTACCATGCCAACGAACCTTCCATCCGGAGAGAACTTAATCCCGCGGCCAACATTATGTCGTGTGTCTCTTATGGAATGTACTATCCTTCGCTGTTTGATATCAACAAAGTTCACTGTTCCCTTATGGAGGGCCACAAAAACAAGATGATCGTCCGGTGACACGGCGACCCCCGTTACCGTGTCGTCGTTGCCGTCGAAGATCAGTTCGTTTGACCAAGTCTCGCCCGTCGCTAACTGCGTAGTCTGCAGATCCCAGCGAACGCGCAAATCATTCGTCGCCAATCTTCGGACAAGAACAAGTGTGTTTCCATCACCGCTCAGCCTGTGATCCCATGGGATTTCGTTGTTGCCACGCCCATCGACGGAATACACCAACTTCATCTCCGCTGTCCAAACCTGCACCACTGATCGAACACCATACGGATTGACGGAAACATGTGAGCCGTTGCGTGAGAAGTGGAGTTCATAATCACCTTTAGTCGGCAACTTGAAGTCAGAGTTTCTGATGGACATCGTGCTATCCACGAATCCTGGTGTGAATCTCGTATTCGAACCCCCAAAGGTCAGGACCAAATCGCCGTGATACCAACCAGCTGAATGCGTTGTCCCACCGGACACGGTCGCAGTAATTCGGTATGGGTCTTCGGAACTTGAATTTTGTCCGTGAGAACAAAGTAGAACTACTAACAGCCAGTATGCGAGTTTTCCCATGAATTTCGACCCTAAGATGTAACTGCGGGGCTATTCCGATATGAATCAGTTTGTACCAGGATGCACAGCCCAATTGGCGCTACTTAGGTATTCAGGAATTGTTGCCTTGAAATCGGGATCCTGTGCAGGATTTGTTGCATTGTCGTTTCCCCATCCCATCATCAAGTTTGGAGTGTTGACATACCAAGTTGGTTTGAGAGAACCTCGTGCAAGTGCTCCGCCATTTCGCAGCAGCAATTTTGCGAAGTTCGCAGCGAAATGGCTGGTCTTGCACCCGACCATCGTCACATCAGCATCGACGGCAAACCAGCAAGGAATCGCGAATTCACCTTTCATGGCGCGGTCAAGGTCTGCTTGCCAATCAAACAAGCGAACGTGGTCAACCAGGCCAGGAATGTATTTCCGCTGGTACTTCGCAAAATCGGACAAATCTAATTGATCGAAATGGTTCGTCGTTCTTCTGGATCCTATAAGATTCACATCATCCCACGAATGTCCAACATAATAGACCGTTCTGAACGGATTCATACCGCTCTCGGCCGCAGCGTTCATCGCCCGAAAGAGCTTAATGTCGGCAGTGTTGATCGGATCATTCGGATCGTTTGTGAAATGACTTGCGCCAAAAAAGTTTCCGGCATTCTCTATATATCCGTTGTCGTCCGTGCCAATCGATGCTGCAAAAAGTTGTGTATGCCTTCGGGGCAACAAATTCGAAACATCGTAGACAGCACAATTTGTTGGTTCCTTTTTCTTCCAGTCAAGTGGATCCGGATCAACAAAAATGCGACCGACTCCGTACAACGCACTTGCCCAAACACCGCCCAACGGCCGGATGCATGCTTTGTTCTTTGTAGGGTCGATATTGATATTTTGGCGTTCATTTACTATTTGGACAAGTGCTTCAAAGGTGTCTTCTGGTCCGGCAACCCAGTATTGTTCGTAATGAAATTGAAATTGTTCCCAAAGGCCACTTGGGTCTACCGCGATGATCATTCTATTCCGAGCTAAGCCATAGGATGACTGAATTCCAAGGAATACAGGATCAACACTACACCATCGCGCCAAATTCGGCTGGTACATCCTCGCCCTGACATAGACAAGCCCGGTGCTTGCATCCTGATAATATCCAAATCGTCCAACCCAGCGGAACGGATTGACGGTCGTACCGCTGCTGGAGATCGGGTTGCCCCAAGCATCATAGAGATACGTGTCAGTCGTTGTCTGCGTGCTATCGGTCAGCACACGCGTGGTGCCGAGGGCGTCGGCGTGGTAGGTGCTGGTGGTTGTGCCTCGACGCTGACTGATTACGGAACCGTATTGCTGGGGCTCGTTCGTGTAGACGGCCTGGACAGCTCCTGTTCCATCAAGCTCGCTGATGACGCAGTCATCAACCGGATTCCACACAAAGTTCGTGATCTTCGTCATGCTACGGCTCCTGAATCTGAACGCGTCGATTGTCACCGTTGTAGGACATGGTCACCGGCGAACCAGCCGGCAGCACATACTGCGTCGGCTGGTTTTCGTAGTTCCATGTGGTCGTCGTGCGATTGCCGGTTGGCGGCTGTTCAATGCGCTGATTGCCGGTGGCATCGTAGACGAAGGACGTGCGGCCAGCGACCGCCTGTCCGTACTTCAACTGATTCGCGACATCGTAGGCATATGTTGTGCGAACCGTATCGATGTTCTTCAGAGTCCGATTGCCAGCGGCGTCGTAGGTAAACGTCTGGCGGTACGGGTTGGTTCCCGCACGGTATTCACCCAGCAGTTGGTTTTGCTTGTCGTAAGTCCATGTCGTGCGAGCGGCAGCACCGTTTTCGGCCATGGATTTGCGATTTCCAGCGGGATCGTAACCGTAATCGAGCTGCAGTACTGTGGCTCCGGCGGATGTGCGGTGAAACACCTGCGTCGTCTGACTGGCTGCATCATACGACAGCGAGACACGGGTACCATTCGCATTCCGCTGCACGTTCCGCCTGCCGGCATCGTCGTACCCAAACGTCGTACGTTCGCTGTACGGATTCAGAAGCGACGACAGCTGGCTCGCGGCCGTGTAGACATACGTAAACCGCCCGGCTCCGACGGCGTCCATCGAGCGTCGCAGCCCGACGGTGTCGTACGAGAATGTTTGTCGCTGATTGTTCGGGCTCGCTGTAACCATCGTCTGTCCCACCGCATCGAAGGTGGAAGTATACCGTCCGGTGTTGTCGGCCATCAAGGTGCGATTGCCGATTGTGTCCACCGGAGCCGATGTATGACCCGACGAGTCACAGGTATTCATCGCACGCCAGCCGAGTTTCATCAGTTGAAGTTGCATCGAACTCCCCAAATGCTTTCTGGGGGTACACCCTCTGCAATGGGAACACCTTCGTGGAGTGAAACTTGTCGTGGCGCAGAGATCCATATCAACTGCGGATTAATTTCACGTCGAAAGTACTTTCCTGATAGTGACGTGGACCAACGGCCATTTAGAACTACATTCAATGTTTTCGTCGTGAATTCCCGTCCATTTCGGACACCACCCGAACCAACCAGCGAAGAGCTCCGCCTGTTTATATCCAGTTGTACGTCTCCAATTCCCACAAGTATCTCCATATCCAGCCACGCACGGTCACTCGGCCTACTTTCAATGGAGGGTCTCGCGAGGTAAGTCGTTTGAATCGTCTCCCAGCCATGGTCACTCCAGCGGCATAACTCAAGGACAAGTTGTTCATTTCGATGCATTGGCAGTCTCAGCATTGCTATACATTGAGGAGCAGGTTCACTTACGAAACTAAATTCATCGGCGTGTTTCAAAAAAAAGAATTGATCAGTCAAAGGTGGTGCGAGCACCTCAAATGCAGTGCCGTGACGTTGTGCCCATACTGCGATCGCAGCACTCACGAACAACGTGAGAATGACGCAACCGGTGATGAGATTTCTTTTGCCACGCAGGCTGAAAGTAGCCATAGAAATACACAAAAACATGAAATGTAGGTGGAAATTGTCTAGACGCGGTTGCAAAACCAGGACCGGCTCCCATTAGGCATTGAAAACTCCAGCAAATTCCTGTTCGGATTGGGATTGCGTCAGTATTCAAACGTGCTCTACGATTAGAGCTCTTCTGCGACAAGCCTGCTTTTGTGGTAGTGCAAGCAACTGGGGCGGCGTGTACGGCTATGGAATTTCAAACGGCAATTCATTTAAGCCTCCATCATGATGGACCTGTCCATCAGGAGTAACTTTGCTTCGGCTTCCCGTTCGGTGTACGATACAATCAAAAACACACCACAAATGAGGAGCCCCCAGATTGGGGTCATCATTAGTAATTGTTGTTGAACAATAATGAGCGTATCGTATGCAGCCTAGAGGATCGCGTATCGCCCCCGCTCCCTTTCTAGTTCCAATTGCACACACTTCAAATTCCTGTTTTAGAGTTTTCAAACTACAGAGGTTGCGGCAACAAAGGACAGGCCCCCGATCTGGTCCATCTCCGGGCCAGTCGTCCCAAGTGGCTGGAAGAGTCGGTATTCGATAGTCCCAGTCGCTGCGCCCTTTTTCCTTGTTTTCCGGATCGTCCACTACCCACCCTGTGTCGCTCGATGGACAAATTCCACGAAACGTGCGTTGCGACCGCTGACCGACACGAAGTTCAATGAAAAAATACTTAGCAATTTGATCATCGTCAGGCCTGAACGTTACCTGAAATGTACTGCAACAGCAGTTTGTGTACTTACTCCCCCCGCAGTCGCTCGACTTCAGACTAAACCAGCCTCCTTTTGTTGGAATGTTATCAGGATTTCTTTCTTCATCTTGACCATTGCTGGGGGAGTTGCTCATCAACGCATACTTCATCAGAAATTGCAGGGGGATCGTACCATTGGCGGACTTCCATATGCCGTCGGATTTCCATTCGCTTGAAGAACTACGCTGTCGAACCACGCTCGTCCACCGAGCAGCTGTCGGCTGATACATCCTCGCTCTGACATAGACGAGCCCTGTGCTTGCATCCTGATAATACCCATACCGCCCGACCCAGCGGAATGGGTTCGTGGTCGATCCAGTACTGGCGACATGATTGCCCCAGGCGTCGTAGAGGTACGTGTCGGTTGTTGTCTGCGTGCTGTCGGTGAGCGCGCGGGTGGTGCCGAGGGCGTCGGCGTGGTAGGTGCTGGTGGTTGTGCCTCGACGCTGGCTCAGCACGCCGCCGTATGGTTGTGGCTCGCTCGTGTAGACGGCCTGCACGGCGTTGGTGCCGTCGAGTTCTGACAGCACACAGTCGGAAATAGAATCCCAAACGAAATTGGTCGTTGTCGTCATGTTACGGCTCCTGAATCTGAACGCGTCGATCCCGTCGTACAACATCGGCACTCGGCCACCTGACGGAAGCAGGTACTGCGTCGGCTGGTTTTCACATTCCATGTGGTCGTCGTGCGATTGCCGGTCGGCGGCAAAAACGACCGGCTGAACGCCATGAAGAATCCTCAAGTTACCAGTTCCGAAACTTCCCGAGTCTCTGTGCATGAGGTCACCACTGATGACTGGGTTCAACGCCGTCGTTCCATGAGCCGGACTCACAGAAAATGTTTCTTGAAAAGTATCTTATCTTTGAGTTTTTTGAAATGGCTGGCCCAAGAACCTCCAGATGAACTACATTAGCGATTCGCGAAATACGACGCGAACGCTGCTGCTACCGAAATCGCTGCCGAACACAGGATTCCAAATGGCACGATCAGAGGAATCGGCACTCC
>JAYTAK010001143.1:0-2740 GCA_043737515.1 Candidatus Kuenenia sp.
CATCGCCGGTAACGGCCTGGCCGAGTTCGCTGGCAGGGGTTTCGGAATCGCAACGGCATTCGGCATGGAGCCCCGGATGCTGGCTGCCTGAGCACGTTGTCCGGTTCGGTTGATCGTCACGACTTCAATTTCGAAAGAATCCCCGGCGTGGACGATTTCCGGCAGGTCGCGCAGGCGGATGGACTGAGTCTCCGCAAATGACACCAGAGGTATGTTATGACGCCCGAGCGGCTTTCCGGCGATCAGAACCTCATAGGCAAAGCCGCTTTCCGGAGGCGTGAAGCTCAGTCTTGAGTTATCGCCGTCACCGGGCTCAAACCGCAGGTTTGTGGGAGGCACCGGAAACGCATTTGCCGAAAGCGTATCTGGTTGATCTTCCACTTCCACCAGCAAGTAAGGCGATTTGCCGGACTGTTCGCGAGCGAAGATCGTGGGGTTGCGCCCCACATCAGAATCGTGCTCATGAATCGCCAGTCCGTGTGCAACACCGATCGCCATGGCGTGAATCAAATCCGGCGGCACGTTCCAGTGGTAATGATCGTCCCTGATGTCAGAAGCCGTCTGAGAAGTCAGAGTAAAACTGTTGCCTCCCGCGACAGCAGGAAACTTCGCGCCCGTGTAGCCCCAGTCGATGATGCCATCGATACCGGCGGTCAGTCCGTTCGCACGATATTCGTCCCACGGTGTGGCGATGGTGGAAATCGTCACGCCGGAGATCGTCTGTTCTCCCTTCGCGCACACCAGCGTGGCTTTACTGACACGCTTGCCGACAATGGCTGAGGTATCAAACGCCATTACCACAATGTGCTGATTGCCCTTGATACGAATGCGCCCCTGCTGCCCACCGTTCAGCTCCCACTCGCCATCCACCATGACAACCGAATTGTCTTTGACGGCCGGCAGGCGAAGCGAACCCGCGAACGCCGGCGCTGCCATCAAAGCCGTGAACAACCCGGAAAGAAGTAAACGCAGCACGGATGACTCCCGTAAAAAGAATGTGTTTAGAGGTGTTACGGCTGTGTGGCCGACGACACGACCGCGATCCTGTGGCCCGGGCAAAAACACTTGGCGCGGGCTTCGCCCGCAACCCAATGTAGCCACGCTCGCCAGAGCGTGGGTTTCCTCTGGATCGCCCACGTTCTGGCGAACGTGGCTACAAAGTTGCTCGCACGATCCTCCACTGCAGTAGAGTGGCACGCTAAAATCTTCTAAGGAAAACAACGCTTTAGACGTTTGCTGAACGGAGGGCTGACGCCCAGCCGCTCGCCGCTGCCTAATTCCTGGCCGTGTGAAGAATAACACCAGTATCCTGACAGCCGCCACCTGCAGCAAAATTGTCTCAGCGTTTTTTCTTCCGTCGATCCTTCGCTTTCGCTTTTGCGTCATCTGACCGAGGAACACGGAGTTCCTTCTGAATCACTTTGTCGAGACGCTTGCTGAACTTCATGAAGTTTGTGATTTCGGCAGGCAGTGGTGACGTGAATCGCATCGGTTCACCGGTAATCGGATGTGTGAACCCCAGCGTCGAAGCGTGCAGCGCAAAACGCTTGTGAGCCCACGGGATCTCTTTCCAGAGGTCAGTTCGATAACGATTATCCCCCAGCACCGGGTGCTGCGCTTCGGCAAAATGCACGCGGATCTGATTGCGTCTTCCAGTCTCGAGCTGCACCGTCACATGTGTCGTATCCGGCAATCGTTCGACAACCTGGTAATGAGTCACGGCCAGTTGTCCATCGTCTTCATCGTCCGTTGAATACCGTGTCAAGTTCTTTCCGGTCGCGAGGAAAGTGCGAAACTCACCGCTGTCCGGACCAACAATTCCGGCAACCAGTGCGTCGTACTGACGTTCAGGCTTGCGCTGCCTGAACTGGTTCTGCATTAAGCGGGCATCTTCCTTTGTTTTGCCAAACATCAGCAGACCGGACACTCCTCGATCGAGTCGATGCACAATGAATGCACCTCGCCCTCGGCCTTCATGTTTCACATGCTCATTGACGCGATACAACAGCGTATGCGGTTCGCGTCCGTCCGTCGGGACCGTCAGCAGATCTGCCGACTTTTCCACAACCACAATATGCCGGTCCTCAAACACGATTGAAAAACCACGATGCTGTTGCTGCTGCGGACGTCGTCTGGGTGAATAGCGGCGATTCTCTTCAAATCGCACATGGACTTGATCTCCGACGTTCATTGTTCGGCCGGGATTCGTTTCAACCTGTCCGTTGAGCACCACACAATCGTGATCGAACAGACCCGTCACATGCGAACGAGATCCTCCGGCAAGCTCCTGCACGCAGCGATCGATCCGACCGCTGATAAATGGAGACGATGATTCAATGACAAGTTCACGACTCAAAAATGGCACGGGGGAACTCGAAATCAGTGGTTCGGAAGCAAACCGCGAAGGATATCCCGCATCGCCGCCAATCGCGAGCATTGCCCAGAGGAATCCGGCGCGCGGGCAAAACTGCCGGGATTGCCGCAATGAAGTGTGTCCGGCAATAAGTGCCGACCACACGGCATCCAAATTCCATTAAAAGCGGCATTCAGGACTTTTCTTTGAATTGCCGCAAAGTTTTGGGCAGAATCCTTTAGAACACCTGTTGACACTAAAGCCCAACCGGCGATATCACTCCGTCTCTCAACCCGGATTCGATTCCTGAATCCAAAATCTCCCTTCTGTTCTCCTCCCTTCTCTCCCCCTTCCGGAATCTCATCCGGAAGTCAGAGCTGTTCGCGT
>JAYTAK010001144.1:0-6254 GCA_043737515.1 Candidatus Kuenenia sp.
AAAGGAATTGAACCGATGTACAGACGGCTCGACCCGCAAAAGACCATTTCGACGCTGGATACGCTGGCAAAGCGCATCGAAGAACGATTCCCCGGTGCCAGCCTCAACGGGGTCTGTAAAGAGCTGTCGGCCATTGCCGTCGAAACGTGCGGACGGATCACCTGCGTTTCCCGGCCTTACAAGGCGATTCGGTTTGCTCTGTTGCTGGTGATTGCCGCCGCCGGATGTCTGGGATGGTTACTGTTTGGACGGGCACAGATCGTAGAACTCAAGTCCAAAGGCTTCAGTATTGAAGAACTGGAGGCTGTGACTAATGGTATCGTCCTCACCGGTGCCGCGTTGTTCTTTCTGTTCTCGCTGGAATCGCGGATGAAACGGGCAAAAATCCTGCACGGGATTGATGAACTGCGAGCGGTCTCACACGTCATCGATATGCATCAGCTCACCAAAGATCCCAGTCAGCTCCTGTCAGTGAAGGGCAAACGCACGAAGTCGTCGCCGGAACGCACACTGACGCCCTTTCAGTTGGCACGTTATCTGGATTACTGCAGCGAGCTGTTGTCGCTGATTGGCAAGCTGGCCGCGTTGTACGCTCAGAGCACATCGGACAGCGTGGTGCTGCAGGCAGTGAACGATATTGAGACGCTCACGAACGGCATCAGTCGCAAGATCTGGCAGAAGATCATGATTCTGGACGATGACATTGCGGAAGAAGCTGCCAGGGAGAATCAAGCAGCCGACATGCCGCCGACGGCCAGTTCCGCAGGTTTGCCTGATGCAACTGTGCCGCCCCGGATCGCTTGAGTCTCAGACATGATTCCACACAGCGATTGCCCAGGGAAACAAGTATGAGGAGGGCGATCAAGAATCCGATGATGAGCATACCGACCCCCGGTCGAATCCCCTACGCAACCGCGCGGGGCGACAGTTCACTCATCACGGCGGAAACCGTCTCAGCCGTGATCTGAGTTTCCGGTGACGTTTCGTGCAGGACGGCGATGAGTTCACACACCCGCGACATGCGAGCCGTGTTGCCGCGACTCAAATCGTAGATGGCCCGGACGGCGTTGTCATCCATGCAGGCGGCTGGAATATGATGACGTCGGGCGAGCGAACGGACAAAATCCGAGGATTCAGCCGAATCCAACGGACTCAGACGAATCTGTAACAGCGATTCCAGTGACAATCCGTTGGCCAGCGGTCGGTCGGACGCCACGATCACTGTCAGTCTCCCCTGACCGGCGGCATTCGAACTCCCGGAATTCAACGCTGTCAGCACGCGCAGAAATGATTCGAGATCGGTCTGAGCGCGGTGCAGATCGTCGATCAGGATGACGGTGTGGACGCCGCAGTGGATGCGTCCGGCCATTTCATCCCGCAGCAATGACACGAGTTCATGCCGTGCCATACCGCGTCGAGCCGATGAGGAAACGGATGAAGTCAGCTCAGCAAGTGCCGCATTTTCGTCCAGACCTGAAACATTCAGCGAGACGACCAGTTTTCCGGATCGCTCAATTTCTTCCCGCAGTCGAGTCAGAATCCGGGTGCGACCGCTGCCGTCAGGGCCGCAGATCACGCCAAACGGTTCGCCGACTTCAATCAGATAATGCAGGCGACTGACAGCCTCCAGATGGACGGTGCTGTCAAAAAACCATGCTGTTTGTCTCTTCTGACCGAACATTCCGACGGCTCCAGTTGGACCGACTTCCTTCTGACCTGGCGACATGCCATATCGAGAAATCGGCAGAATCGGCGGAATTGGTTCAGTCAAATCCTGGCAAACTCCACCAGCCCCAGGATTGGCAATTCAAAACTCTGCAGTACCCTGCCACTCTGGCGACTTGACAGTAGAATCGGCAGGTCGTGCAATTCGGCGGTTCCGTTTCCCCAACATGCGTGCCTGGTTGAGTTACATGTCTGAACTGACGTACCGTTCTGCTGGCGTAGACCTTGAGCTTTACGAACAGGCGATGCAAAAACTGCCGCGGTTGATGCAGCGGACGTTCACTCCCGGTGTGATGGAGCTGCCTGGAGGCTTTGCCGGCCTGTTTCGTCTGAATGGCTCAAAACAGTGGAAAGACCCGGTGCTGGTTTCCGGTACGGACGGCGTCGGTACAAAGATCAAGGTTGCGATTCACGCTCAGAAGTACGACAGCATCGGCATCGATCTGGTCGGCATGTGCGTGAACGATGTCCTGTGCCTCGGTGCCACGCCGCTGTTCTTCCTGGATTATATCGCGATGGGAAAGGACAACCCGATTCTGCTGGAACAACTGGTCAGCGGTGTGAGCGACGGATGTCAGCAGGCACAGTCGGCTTTGCTTGGTGGAGAAACGGCGATCATGCCGGATTTGTATGCTGTCGGCGATTTCGATATGGCGGGCTTTTCCGTGGGAGTCGCCGAACGTGATGAACTTGTGGATGGTCGAACTCGTGTGCAGTCCGGTGATGTGCTCATCGGAATTCCGTCGTCCGGTTTCCATTCAAATGGTTACAGCCTGGTTCGCAAGGTCGTATTTGAACACGCGGGATTAAGCGTCACAGATCCTGTGGCAGAATTGAGTACGACTGTCGGTGAAGCTCTGCTGCGGCCCACGCGGATTTATGCAAACATCGTTGCGGCAGCGCTGGAAGCGGTCGGTAATGCCAACGTACACGGGATCGCCCATATCACCGGAGGCGGCATCGCGGACAACTTTGCACGCATTCTGCCGAAGCACGTACACGCGCTGATCCATCGTAATGCCTGGACGATTCCGGCAGTGTTTCAGTGGCTGCAGCGTTTGGGGAATGTTGCAGAATCGGAGATGTTCAATGTGTTCAATATGGGGATCGGCATGATTATCTGCGTGCCATCTGCTGTCGCCGACAGAGTCCAGTCCGCCTGCTCGACGCAGGAATATCCAGCAATCAGATTGGGAGAAATTCGATCACAGTGTGAGGAAGATCCAACCGTGACATTCGTGTAAGACGCAACAGGGACACATCGTCCCGCTGAAATTGGCAGACTGGAGAAGTCGCGTGAAACTTGTGTCCGGCACCCCGCTGATTTTGAGAAGATAGGGCAGTCACCCATGATGTTTGTACCCAGTTGCATCAGTCCACGAAAGAATCCATTCGTAATGGTCTTTGATTTTCTGTAATCTCAGGCAAGTGTTGAAATCTCCCCATTGCTTATCGTGCAGCGTCGCACTACAAATAAATTTCGAATGCACGGAAGGGAGACGGAGTTCAGGGTTGAAAGTGTGGTCGGGACAAAGAATAATGGACTGGTCATACTGTACACCATAGGGACTTATGTTCCGGAACAGCTTGGGGCATGATTTGGGACGAAGTTTGCTGCGTTGGCAGATTTCAACTGTGAATTCTGCCTGCAAATCGGGTTCGTTTGCAGGTCAGAGACTGGTGTTGACTTTTTATTGACGCATGGCTTGCTAAAGTTCCGCGAAACCCATGGAACGGCAACAGCGAGTTTCCGTCCATTGACCACATTTTTTGGAGAATTTCAATGTTGCATCGTAAACGTCGAACAGGAAAGAGGACCGAAAAGAAGGCTCCGCCAATGACGGAGTTTGAGCAGCCACGGAAGCGGAAGCCGTTTACGGTCTTTCTGGTGGAAGATGATCAGGGCGTACGCGCGTCCCTGGTTGAAGCGCTTGCAGAATTCAAGATCACGGTTCGCGACTACATGACCGCGATGGAGTTCTATCGAGACTATCGTGAGTCAGTGCCCGGCGTCTTGATTCTCGACCTTCGTCTGCCGGGGATGACCGGAAGTGAACTGCAGGAAAAGCTGACAGAAGACGGATTCGAATTGCCGATCGTGATGATTTCTGGCCACGCAGACGTTCCGATGGCTGTCCGAGCCATGAAGAATGGTGCATTTGATTTTCTGCAAAAGCCTGTCAGGATTGAAGGCCTCGTGGCTGCGATCGGTCGAGCTTATGCCTATTTCTACGATGTCGATGCAGAAGTATTCGAAGATGAGCTTGTAGAAACCGAAGACAGCATCAATCGACTGACCGGGCGTGAACGTCAGGTTCTGGATCATGTGGTGGATGGTCTTTCCAGCCGTGAGATCGCTCAGGAACTGGGTGTCAGCACCAAGACTGTCGAAGCGCATCGTGCCCGCATTAACGACAAGATGCGTGCCGACAATGTCTCGCACCTGATCCGCATGTGCTTCGCGTACAATGAAGAACACGCAAAGTAGTCAGAACGCCAGCATCAGCGGATGTTGAACATGAACCGGCGCTCGGAGAGTTCCGGTTTTTTTTGTTGGCTGTTTCCGGCCGGAGCCGGTCGGGATCGACCGGACCAATTCCTGTCGATATACTCGCTGCGGTCAGATTTGATGTTTTGTGAGCGGCAAGGCGCTAGCCGCCGGTGATGACCGAATGCACAACCCGCGGCTAGCGCCTTGCGGCTCACTCAACAACACTTCCCTCAGTCCTGGCCGCGCGGAGTATAGATTCACACGCCGACAAGTCGCTGAGATTCGCCCTGGATCAGTGAGACCTGAGTCAGACGGCACAGATCCAGCAGTTCATTGGCAGACTGCATAATGCCGATCATGTCTGTTTCGTCGTCGAGGGCTTCCATCAGTTGATCGGCCACTTCTGCCATGTGGTGAATTCCGGCACGGTCGGCGGTGCCGTGCAGCCGCTGAGTCAGTTCACGGAGTTCGCCGACATCCTGATCGTCGAGCGCTGCGACAAGTCGTTCGATCTGCTGACCAATGTCCAGGGCAATGTCAGTTGACACGCCCGGCATTTCGGTGCGGTCACCAGTCCGCACACGGACGGCCGAGACGATGCGTTCGACAAGTTCCGGGTCGAACTGAGTTCCCGCGCAACGGCGGATTTCTTCAAACGCCTCGGCCCGCGACTTGCGCCGCCGGTAGGCGGCCTCAGTCGTCATGGAATCGTAGGCATCGGCGATCGCCAGAATTCGCGCGGCGACGCTCGGCTTGACAGGCCTGTCAGCTTTCTGCGATGCGTTGCTCAGATCGAACCACATGGAATACTGTTCAACAATCTCCGTCAACGTATCGGATCCGAACGATGACTTTACGAGCTGCAGACTGACCGCGCGATTGCGGCGCATGATGGTCCATTCGGCTTCAGTGAGTTGTCCGGTTTTATGCAGAATTGCGTCCGGCACACCAATCTTGCCGATGTCGTGCAGCAAAGCCGCGATTTCCAGCGTGTAACATTCCCGCATTGACAGCAGACCTTCTCCCGCAGCAACGCATAAGTCCGCGACTCGACGACTGTGTGCTGCCGTCGGCTGGTGACGGAACGCGAGAGCCGACACGAGCGCGGTGACGGCCTGAAACGGGATGGACACGGTCGTCTGCGGTGGCGGCGTTTTACGTCGCTCCGGCGCTGCAGTGTCAGCCAGTTGCGCGATTTGCTTGGTGGCTTTGTCGAATCGCACGACCTGGTTTCGGCCATGTCGCTTGGCGACAAACAGGCACTTGTCAGCCTGATCCAGCAGATCCTGAGGTGACGCAGCATGGTATGCCATACTCGACACACCAAGGCTCGCGGTGACGCGCAGGTTATCCGTCTGCAGAGCTTTGATCGCCAGACGAATGCGCTCGGCTCGCAGCTCCGCTTCATCAACGCTTGTGCCAGGCATGAACACCGAGAATTCTTCGCCGCCGTAGCGACACACAACATCGTCTTCCGAGACGGTCTTCATCACGACGGCGGCAACCTGCCGCAGCACATCATCGCCCTTGGCATGGCCGTGGTTGTCGTTGATCGACTTGAAATGGTCCAGGTCGAGGATCAGCAGCGCCAGGGACGATCCGTCGTTCCGCGCCGCCGCGACCCAGGCCGCCAGGGCCGCCGAGAAGCCGCGCCGGTTCGCCAGCCCGGTCAGGCCATCGCGCCGGCTTTGCTGTTCGAACAGGTCGCGTTGCTCGCGCAGCTCATCCTGCAGATCGAGGCGTTGCCGATATTCCGCGTGGCTGCGCCGCAGCGCCAGCGAGACGTAGAGGACATAGAGGAAGCTGACCGCCACCAGTTCGAGGCGCGAACCATTGGCGATGAGGGCGCCAAGGGTAGGCAGGTAGGTCAGTGCGACCGCCGCGAACGCATGGCGCAGGCGCATCGGGAAGTTGTGCGCGAAGGCGGTGGCGAAGGCATACGAGCTGATCGCGGCGACCGTGCGGGCGCTCTCGTTCGGGGTCACCATCAACAACCAGGCACTGGCCACCCCCCAAGCGCCTGCATTCGTCAGCAGCA
>JAYTAK010001145.1:0-6251 GCA_043737515.1 Candidatus Kuenenia sp.
CGATCTGTCGAACGCTCCCGATGCAATCGCGGGAATAATTCCCGATGTCGCCGGATCATAGGGTCGATGATGGAACGTCGAAATAAGGCGAATTCCTCGACATCCATTTCAACGTCCGACCGCAAATCGTTGAGTGACTCTTCCTGTTTGTCTTCCGGTAACAGCGCAAGGTTATAGCAAAGAGTGCTGACCGCTAATGCCTTGTTCAATTGTTCCACAGAACCATCCGTCTGGTCGATCAGCGGTTGTGCGTAGTTCACGATCGCTTCTGCTATGGCTCCCATGTTCACGTCCCTCCTTGTGTCCGCAGGTAACTAATGTTGATCCGCAGCAAACCAATGACCCGTCTCTTGCGAAGCGGGGGCGCTGCCGCACGCCGCAATTTTACTGCGGCGATGACGTGTTGTAAACCTCTACAGATCTGCCTGTAAACGAAACAACGAGATGCCTTGCCATTGGCGGAACACTTCCAATGGGCTGGGGCGGTGCTCACCGGCACGTCAGCGATTGGCCGAGCGACTGTCAGAGTTCTTGAAATCAATGTTCGCCAGGTTGTTTGCAGGAAGAGTTCTTCGGCTCTTCCTGCTTTGATCCATGCTCGGAAGCGGATGATGGTTTCGGCGTTTTAGCGAAGCCAGAATGGCGTGGACTTAAGGAATTCCAACGGCGAGCGGGGGACGTAAGTCCCCTGATTTGCCTGGGGTAGCGACGAAGATCAGGGGATTGACATCCCCCGCTCGCCTTAAGTCCACTCCGCCGCCACCATCTGGCTGCAGGAACTGACAAGCTCATTGATTTGATTCTGAACTTCACTCGCCTCGGCTTCCAGCCGTTGATATTTTGCGTGCATCCCTGAATCGCTCCCTGAAAAGCATCATGGCTGATCATGCGTAACGTCATCAGTCACATCAACAAACTCCATGAATCCGATCCACACCATTGAAGAACTCGACGACGAATTGAGCCGCCCCACGCCGGGCGTGCTTGAAACTCTCCGCGCCGTGGATGGTGATGTGATGGTGCTCGCCGCCGGCGGCAAGATGGGGCCAACGCTGGCCCGGATGGTGCGTCGCGGGTTGGATGAGATCGGGCACACGCAACGGCGGGTGATCGCGGTGTCGCGGTTTTCGTCGGCGGGTGCGAGGCAGGGGCTGCAGCGGTATGGCGTGGAGACGATCTCCTGTGATTTGATGGATCGCGGGGCAGTTGCAGCGCTGCCGGATGCGGCGAATGTCATTTTCATGGCTGGCCAGAAATTCGGGACGAGCGATACTCCGGAACTCACCTGGGTCATGAACACGCTGGTGCCGGCCAACGTGGCGGAGCGGTTTGCGAAGTCGCGTATCGTCGTGTTTTCGACAGGTTGCGTTTATCCGCTGGTGCCGGTGGATGGGCCGGGCTCGCGAGAGGATGATGCGCTGGGACCGCCGGGTGAATATGCCAATTCGTGTGTAGGGCGCGAGCGAGTGTTTTCTCACTTCGCAAAGCAGAACGGCACACACATGCTGATGTATCGCCTCTGTTATGCCATCGACCTGCGATACGGAGTCCTGTGCGATGTGGGTTCGAAAGTGTTCCAGGGCTTGCCGGTCGATGTGACGATGGGCGTGGCAAACGTAATCTGGCAGGGCGATGCCAATGCCCGCGCGATTCAGTGTCTCGCTCATGCCGCAACACCGCCGACAGCGCTGAACGTCACGGGCATCGAATGCGTGTCCATTCGCGCGCTGGCACAGCGATTTGGCGAGTTGCTCAATCGCGAGCCGATCATCACCGGCAAGGAAAGTGACACAGCGTGGCTTTGGGACGCATCACGCTCGTACGAGCTGTTCGGCCCGCCGACAGTGTCGCTGGAAGAAATGATCGAAGCTACGGCGGATTGGCAGCGCCACGGCGGCGCGATGCTTGGCAAACCCACACACTTTGAAGTGCGCGATGGAAACTTTTGAACTTCGCCAACAACTCCTCTCGGGCCTCGCGATTCCCGCTCATCCGCTGGCGATCACGTCGTCACGGCGGCTGGATGAACGCCGTCAGCGAGCTTTGACGCGTTACTACATCGCTTCCGGTGTCGGCGGCATCGCGGTTGGTGTGCATACGACGCAGTTCGCCATTCGGGATTCGAAGATTGGCCTGTTCAAGCCGGTCCTGGAAATTGCCGGCGAGGAAATGAATCGTGCTCCTCGGTCGCTCGTTCGCATCGCCGGAGTTTGCGGCCAGACGGCGCAGGCTGCGGTCGAAGCGGAACTCCTGCGAGATCTGGGCTATCACGCCGCGTTGCTCAGTCTTGGCGCGATGCGTGATGACGATGAAGGCTCGCTGATCGCACACTGCCGGGCCGTTGCGGACGTCATTCCGGTTGTCGGTTTTTATCTTCAGCCCAGCGTCGGCGGACGGGTGCTGAGTTACGCGTTTTGGCGGCGATTTGCGGAGATCGAAAACATCGTTGCCATTAAAATCGCGCCGTTCAACCGCTACAAAACAATCGATGTCGTGCGCGCCGTAATCGAGGCTGGTCGCGATGACATCGCGCTCTACACGGGCAATGATGACAACATCGTCGCAGATTTCCTCACGCCTTTTCGCTTCGCCGGAAAGGAACGCCGCATCGTGGGTGGCCTGTTGGGGCATTGGTCCGTGTGGACGAAGCGTGCGGTCGAGCTGCTTGATCGCTGCCGCAACGCCGATGCCACGCCTGAATTGCTGCGACTCGGTGCGGAAGTGACCGACAGCAATGCGGCCTTCTTCGATGCCTCCAACGGCTTCCGAGGCTGCATCGCCGGCTTGCATGAAGTGCTGCGGAGACAGGGGCTGATGGAGGGCCTGTGGTGCCTCGAAGAACATGAGACCCTGAGTCCCGGCCAGTTAGCTGAGATCGATCGCGTCTACTTCGCGTACCCGCATCTGAACGACGACGAATTCATTGCCAGTCATCGGGATGAATGGTTGCGATAGTGAATTAGGTGTTGAGCAGGCTGGAAACAGGCAGAACGATGGGGGCAGGACGATGAATGCAAACAGCGTGAGAGTTTAAGTTTGCTCCCATCATTCTGCCCCCATTGTTCTGCCATAGCCAGAGCGTCGCCTTCATATCGAATGACAAACCGGCGGCCCGGGGATAAACACACGGAGGGCTGACGCCCAGCCGCTCACCGCTGCTTCATTCCTGGCCGCATGAACAATAATCATCCGGATCACACTGCAAGAACCGGCAGATTCTGCCGAAAGGGTGCCAGGAATTCGTCTCGACACGAAAACCGGAATTCCAGTAAAACACGCATTCCTGTCTGAACGCTCGTCGTTCTCCTCTCTCTGTGGTCGCCGTGTTTCTCAACAGGGCGCTGCATCCTGCCTCTCACAATCCCGCCAGGAGACCTGATCATGTCAGGACGTCGGTGGATCTTCACTCTGCTCGCCGCAGTTCCAATCTCAGCAACCGGATGCCAGGTCGATGGCGGTGCCACCAAGTTGTGGAACCCCTTTGTCCGCGCGGACAAGACTGATGGCATGGACGAAGAACAGCTTCCAAAGTTTGTCCGTCGGCTGACAGATAAAGCGGATGAGAAATCAACGATCGCCGAAAACCCGATCGCCGAAAGTCGCGTCAAAGCGCTGCTCGCGGAAGGGCAGCGAGCCCTGCAGGAAAATCGCATGGCCGAGGCTCGGCAAGCCTACCAGGAAGTGCTGCAGTTGATTCCTGATGACCCGACGGCACATCACGGACTGGCGATGGTGGCAGATCTGACGGAACAATGGGCGGAGGCTGATGACCACTATCGACAGGCACTGCGATCGCGCCCCCGCGATGCCAATCTGCTGTGTGACATCGGATATTCGTATCTGCTCCAGAATCGATATAGTGAGGCGTCCAGTTATCTGTCGCAGGCGATTCAGATTAATCCGAATCATGAAAACGCGCACACCAATCTGGCCCTGCTGGATCTTCGGCAGGGAAATCGGGAAGCCGCCCGCCAACGCCTTGTGCAACGCTACCAAAATCCCGCAACGGTAACTCAGATCCTCACCGCGCTCGAATCGCAGACTGCGGCGAGAACGGCCAACGGTCTCGTCGCAACGGCACCCCCCATCCCGGAAAACGCTTCGTTCGAAGAAATCCGTGAACTTGCCAATCGCGAACGAATCGCCGCCCAGCAACGCCGTGCTGCACTCAACATTCCGGTCGATCACAATGCCACAATCGATCCGGTCCGCCCCGCCAGTCACACGAACGTTCCCGGTCAATACGGTGCGGCTGACCTGAATGCATCCGGTCAGCAGCCCAGTCGATTCATGGGAACCAACACTGACCCGGCAGTGCCTGGGACTCAAACAATTGGAAATTATCCGTCCGGAAACATGGCTGCCGAAAATTATGCGTCCAACACCGGCATGCCGCTGCCGGATTCTGCGCTGGCGCAACCAGGTGGTAATCCCGGGATTTCATCCCAGACAAGTCCCATTTCCGGCAGCTCGAACGGGAATGCAGCGTCTGCGAACACAGGCACAATGGCAGGAGCCGGGAATCCAAATCCGATGCCGTCTCAGAACGTGATGCCGTCACAGTATCCAATCGTGAATCAGCAGTATCCCGCAACTCAGCAGTATCCCGCGAATCCAGGGCAGGCGAATTTCAACAACCAGCCACCAGTCGCAGCGAATTATTCGGCTCCACCGACAGCAAACACCGCACCAAATTCGGGCGGCGTAATTCCCGTGCGACCGAGCGGATCGTTTCAGCCACCGGTGCAGGGCGTGAGTTACGGACAGCCGTTAGGCTTCGGCCAGGCTTCGATCGAAACCGCCAACTATGAAAACAAGAGTAACGTCGGCGCGCCCGGTGGAACGGCGTCATACGGAAACGCGGCCAGCGGCAACATGCACGGCAGCCAACCAACTGCGAATATGCCGAGCCAACAGAATCCCAACGCTGGCCAACAGAATCCCAACGCTGGCCATCAGAATCCAAACGCCGGTCAGAGCAGCGGGCACGTCCAGCTTGACGGCCTGAACGCTGGCCCGGGCTCCCTCTTTCCGATCGGCCAGGGATCGGGCGCTCAGGACGGTCAGGTGCGCATGGAAAATGTAAGTCCCCCCGGATCTAACTCCGTGATCAACGGTGCGATGTACGGTCAGCCCGTCTCGACGTTGCCAGCTCAGGAATGGATGATGCAGCAGCAACAGCAGATCCAGCAATTGAATTCACAACAGCAACACCCCAATCAGAATGGTCAGGGGTATTCCGAACAGGGCTACGACAATCAGAGCTACAACAGTCCACAGAACTCTGGCAGCAATTCGACTGGTTCGAGTTTCGGAATGTCGAATGCAAAAACGGCATCCACCGGAACCACGACCGCGCCGCGTCCCGGCAATCAGGCTCCGCCTGTCAACCCTCTGGCTTCGTACGAAAACCAACTGCGGCAGCTCGACAACCAGTACAACAACACGCTGCAGCAACTCGACCGCAACGCCTCTGCCGCAGCTCCCCGAGCCCAGTATTAGCCCTGCCGCAGCGTTAAGGACGGACATTGTCTCCCGCAGGATCTGAATGCCACGATCGCAACGGTCTGTTCAGCAAACGTAGGGAGTTTGATTTTACTGAGAAGATGTCCGCCGACGGAGCGGCGGACCTACGAAGGCGAGCCGCTCCGTCGGCTCGCGAGAGACACGGCGGCGAAGCCATTCATGTGGCAGAAGAGATTCGGTTGCGGGCGAAGCTCGCAGCAAGGTCTTCCACTGGATAAGGAATTCTAGACATCATCCGGGCTCGAATTCTGCTACTTCGCTCCACGAGCCGCACGAAGAGCCGCAGCGGCAAACACGACTAACCCCAGTAGTCCAATGCCCATGCCTTCTGCCCTGAGCCCGCCTGGATCAGACGGAGTTGACGTATCGATTACGCCGTACCGCAGAGCGAAACCAACGAGGGCCACCACGAACCCCACAATGGCCGCTAGAATCAATTCCCGGTGTTGGATGCCCATGTTGGCCCGCCGTGTCATCAGTCGCTGTTCAGCCGGATCGATCAGTTCGCTTGGAGTACAGTTCCATTCGTCGGGGAAGGAGAGGTTGATTAACCACGAGAGCGAAGCTGATGCTGCAACTGCTCTTCCAATTCCTGTATCTGCATCTCATCGAATCCTGCGAATTCCTCAGCAATTCCCGTTGGCATGGGAAAGTGTTGAAAACGGGGTATTTTTTGGAGAGAGTTTCGTAGAGGATTCGGGAGTGAAGTTATCCAGGATTACCTG
>JAYTAK010001146.1:0-6250 GCA_043737515.1 Candidatus Kuenenia sp.
ACTGTCGGAAGCCAGGCAGACAGAGTTGCAACACACGGCGGCGCACCTGGCCGCATTGTTCCAGCGTTCCAGTTCGTGTGTGGAGGGTCGCAACGGCCATCTGGCGTTGTGGCATCACAGTCGGCACCGGCTGAGTCCGCAGCGTTTGCACTCCCTGACGGTGCTGGCGAACTTCTTCCACCGCCGCCCAGACGGCACGACGGCAGCGGAACGTTTCTTCGCCACGGCCCCATCGGACCTGTTCGAGTGGCTGCTGACTCACGTTGCTCTGCCCGCACGTCCCGCGAGTTCACGTTTGGCGACGTAATTACACCCCCTCGATTTCGCGATAAATCCACCGCGAACCGCTCCCCATACGCGATGTCTGAGATCACAATCGACAGTCTGATTCGATTCAACCCCGCCCTTCGCTGTACACTACTCGTAGGAACATCCTCTGGCCGAATCCGTGATCAAGGCCCAGAAATTATCGTTGAATACGATGTTTGAGCACGCAGAACGGCACACTTGTTTAACCGCGTGGACAACGCCGCGCGCGTGGGAATCCTTCCAGTTGGACGTTGCTTACGCGGCCCGCTGGGCACGCGGTTAAACGAACTGATTCCAACCGCGTGCGGCATGATCGGCGTCCCAGCGCTGGGAAGGGAGTTACAAGAACGGGGAGAATCTGAAAGTCGTATTCGACTTGACTCAGGCATCGCGCTAAAATCAGTGCTCGATGGGCACCGCAAAAATTCGCGAGACTCACTTGCGGTCGCTGCTCATCGTTCTACCCTGGCCCTGGGGAAAGCTCTGAGCCAGCTTTTCGCACGGTTCGCCTGATGATTGCTCCTCAACTCCTCAAAGGAATTTGAACATGAAGAAGATGATGTTAGTCGCCAGCCTGATGTTGTGCTGCGGTGTGTCGGCGATTGCGGAAGACTGGGGAACCATTTCCGGTCAGGTCGTAGTGACTGGCGAGATTCCGGCTCCTGCCTTGCTGCACGCCAAAGGCGCACCGGTGAAAGACCCTGCGGTCTGTGCCGCTGCGGATACCTACAAAGACGATCTCATCATTGATGCGGATTCCAAGGGTCTGGCCAATGTGTTCATTTACCTGCAGAAAGCACCCAAGAGCATTCATCCTGATCTCAAGAAGCCTGATCCAGCGGTCCTCATCTTCGACCAGAAAGGCTGCATGTTTTCTCCACATGCGATGATTGTTCGTTGCGGACAGACTGTTGAAGTCATTTCAAGTGACGCCATTGCTCACAACACTCATACGAATCCCATCAAGAATCCGCCAGTCAACGTGCTGATTGCTGCGAACACGCCAGCGGGCAAGGGCCTGGCGATAAATTATGTGCTTGGTGATCGTCTGCCAGTGAAAGTCAATTGTGACTTCCATCCATGGATGCTGGCGCACTGGCTGGTCGTTGACCATCCGTATGCCGCTGTGACGGACAAGGACGGAAAATTCAGCATCCCGAATCTGCCGGTCGGGGAGCACAACTTCATCGTCTGGCACGAACGCAGGGGCTATTTCGATTTTGACGCCGCTGACCCGAAGATCAACAAGGACTACATCGTCAAGGTTCAGAAAGGCGACAACGCAATGAAGCCCCTTGAGATTAAGATTGATGACCTTAAAGGTGACGGCAAGTAGAGTTCTCCGTTTCCCAATGCTCATTGGCAATCCTGATTGCCCCGCATCGACGCCTGTCATTCATTGACAGGCGTTTTTCTTTAGACCCCCTGAAAAACCTCCGTGGCCGCGATCGCCGCAACCCGCCGCAAGTCTGTGGTTGCGCCTCAGGCTGCGTCGTTCACAACGAACGTCCGGTGACCAGAATCGACCAATCGACGACATGCAAACCGGCAGCTAGCGGTTATACTATCCTGCGAAGGGCAAAGAAGTTCAGGCAACAGGTTCCGGAACCAGAGAGATTCAGAAATGTTTGATCGAATCATATCGGATCACGAGATTCTGGGTGGCAAGCCCGTGGTTCGTGGCACGCGAATCAGCGTGGAGATCATCCTGGAGTGGTTTGGCAGCGGTGCCAGTCGCGATGACATTCTGTCCAGGCATCCGCAATTGACACCACAGGATATCCAGCAGGCGACAGCCTTTGCGGCGGCGGCGTTTGGGAACGACATTGTCGTCAATACGAAAGTCGCCTCATGAGGTTGACGGATTATCCACTGTTGACTGATGAAAATATCGACCCTGCTGTAGTCAGTTTTCTTCGCAATGCCGGGTTTGATGTTCGTGATGTGGCGGAAGATCAACTCACTGGATGTTCAGATCAGGATTTGCTGTCACTCTCGGTTATCCAGCGGCGTGTCATCGTCACCCACGATTCCGATTTTGGGACACTCGCAATTCTTCAGCAGCATTCCGTAGTCGGAGTCTTGTATCTTCGTCCGGGACATATCGACAGTAAATTCACAATCGGGTCGGTTGAGGCATTGCTCGCCGCGTCAATTGATCTCCCGGAATCTTTCATCATCGTAGTCCGCCGCACAAATGACGATGTGACAATCCGAGTTCGCAATCTTAGCTTGCCGGAAGATTCAAAATGAGCATCATTCGAACCATCATGGGGTTGGCTGTTCTGCTGGCCCAACTGGGATCGCTCATCGCCGCCGACGAGCCGGGCGAACAGCCCGCCGAGATGTTCGACGTTGTGACGAACTTTGTCGAACACTCGAAACAGCATCCTGATGGAACGGCAGCATTCACAATTGATGCGACAGCGTGGTTGGACGACTATCGGAATCTTCCGATCGGCGTGTTTGACTCCGGCATTGGTGGACTGACCGTGCAGGAAGCGATCCTGTCACTGGACGTATTCCACAATGACAACTATTCGCCGGGACCTGATGGTCGGAAGGATTTCGAACATGAACGGTTTCTCTACTTCGGCGACCAGGCAAACATGCCATACGGAAATTATCCATCCGCCGGACGCCAGGATTTTCTGAAGGAACTGATTCTGAAGGACGCCGCGTTCCTGCTGGGGCGACGGTATTGGCCAAACGCCGATGCCGACGGTCCACGCTTCGATAAGCCGCCGGTGAAAGCCGTTGTGATTGCCTGCAACACCGCCACGGCGTGGGGCCTGGACGAAGTTCGCCAGGCGATCGATGCCTGGAAAATCCCGGTGATCGTGATTGGTGTCGTTGAAGCAGGTGCCCGTGGTGTGATGGAAGACATTGATTCCGCAGAACAGCCGCGAACCGTTGCCGTGCTGGCCACGGTCGGCACATGCGGAAGTAATGCTTATCCCAAGGCGATCGGTCGCACGACAGGTCTTGCCGGAAAACGAGTGCCCGAAGTCCTGCAACAGGGCTCTGTCGGCCTCGCCGGGGCGATCGAAGGCGATTCGTCGTTCATCAACGCTGATCACTCGCAGAACGCAGCGTCACCAGTCTATCTCGGGCCATCCGCCGACAACAAGGCGGCTGCACTGGATCAGGACGCGTTGGAGATTTACGGATTCGATCCGGCAGGTCTGCTCGGTGATCCGAAGGTTGCCGAGTCACTCCGCTTGAACTCGGTGGCCAACTACGTTCGCTATGACGTGGTCACGCTGGTCTTGAATCACAAGGCCTCAGGCAGAACAACGGCCATTGATACAGTCGTGCTGGGTTGTACGCATTTCCCGCTCGTGAAGCAGGAGATTCTGCATGCCTTTGCCGCGTTACGTGTCTATGAACATCATGGCCAGCGGCCTTTTGAATCCCTGATTGCGGAATCAATCACCGTGGTGGATCCTGCGGAGATGACCGCCAGAGAATTGTTTCGTGAGATCGCTCGACGAAAACTGTTTCGCGCTCCCGTCGCCGGTGAAGCCGCACAGAAAGATCAGTTCTTCATGTCGATCGCCAATCCACGATGCGCGGAAGCAAAACGAATGGCCGATGGATCTCTCGATCGTGACTACAAGTACGGACGTCAGCCTGGTCAGTTGACGATTGAAGACACCATCTGCGTGCCAATGAAGATTTCTCTGTTGCCTGCATCCAGCACAAATCTCATTCGTTCGCGGCTCCCGGAAGTCTGGGCGCGACTGAATGCGACCGACACTCTGGCGCGATGACGCAGGTCTTGTTCGGGGTTCGCCAGTTCCTGCTTCACTCAGTCTTTTTTGTCAGGTCCGTGCGTTCGTTGAACAGGCGACGGACTTCATCCAGTCCAACCCCATCGGCGGGAGGATGTTCGGCAAAATTATTTTCGGCCCACGTCAGGAACGAGTCGCTGGCTGCGGACTGATGATTGATCCATGCAATCATGGACAGGATGATCAGATCCAGCGTCAGATCCTCCGGGCGGGAAGTTCGCAGATTCTTCATGAGGAGTTGCTCGGCTTCGGCGTGGAGTCCGTTCCGGTAGCAGGCAAGTCCCAGCGTGTTCCGGTTGGCGGCAGAATCGGGGACAGCGGCGTTGCAGAGGCGTGCCAGTTCCAGAGCCTCGGTGTCACTCCGCAGTTCCGCGGGAGCCATCAGCAGTCGCCAGGCGACCATGTTCTGCAGGCGTGGATCTGAAGGAGCTGCCTGCAATTCATCGCGTGCAGTTCGGAGTGCATCGCCCGGACCTGGCTGAACACCATCCGCAACGTCCAGTCGGACGACAATGGAACGTGCCGTGTCGTGCTCAAATGGTGGAGTGATGCCGTGCGTCGTTACGGCGGAATCGGCCTGTCTCCAGTCCAGTCCGTGCTGAGCCAGAGTGCGTCGCATGCGACCAAGATTCCACACTCGCACGCCGCAAGGATCGCCACTGAGTTCAGTGAAGTACTCTCCATCCGGTGAGAACGCATTTGCCGTGTTCCAGTAATCCTGCAATTCATCAATGCGGGCGATGACGTTGCGAGTTGCGGGGTCGATCAGTCCGAGACGACTGGGCATCAGCCTGACAACCATCAGGGATTCCAGCGGGTGAAACATGGCGTTGGCGGCCACCACTGGTGCATCCAGTGGCATCACGTCGAATGGCTGCCACGTCTGTGGATTCCAGAACTGAAGCTGATGCAGCGATGACGAAACAAAGTACTTCGAGTCCGGTGAAGCCGATGGCACTGAACCGGTGCCGACATCCAGGACGGCCAGTCTGCTCCCTGTCGCGAAGTCGTACACTTCTGTCTGAGCGGCGCGCCAACCACGCCGTACCGCAAACGGACCAGGCCGCGCGACATCCAGTCCCGGAGCAGACTCACCCGCCTGCCAGAGTTCAGCGCCGTCTGACAGTTGCAGCAGTGTCAACCTGTCTGCGGCAGCCGTAGTACGCACCAGAGCCGTACGACCGTCTGTTGCAATGACGCCGTTCTGCAACGATGGAAGCGGCACTTTCGTCGGCGGTCCCATTGAGAATTCAATGGTGTCTTCGCCAGCGGAGTTACGGATCGGCCAGTGTACGGCGGCGGAACGAGTCAACAAAACCAGACTGTTGCCCGCATCCGAAAACTCTGCCGCGAGTGTTCCTTCAAGAGGAATACGGTGGAGCACGGTTGCGGTCTCAAGGTCAAATAACTGACATCCAGCCAGTGAATTTACGACCGCCAGCCGTCCTTGCGGATGAATACAGATTCCTGCAGGACGCTCTGTGTTATTTTGCGAGTTCAAGGGCAGATCAACGACATCTCCCGGCGACCATTCTGCGATCTTCAAAGATCCCGACTGAAACTGCCAGCCAATTCGCCTTCCATCGTCACTGAAGGCAATCGCGTCCAGTGATTCGTGACTGCGGACCAGCGTGCGGCCGGTCCAGACATGACGCAGCAGAGTTTCGCCGTTCCAGGATGCGGTGATCAGATAATTGCCGGATGGGTGCCATGTGACTCCTGCGATCACAGATTCATGGCTCGACAGCGTGGACAGGATGCGCGACGAGACAACGTCGCGAATTGTGATGTTGCCCGACTGATTGGGCAACGCAATGAACTGACCGTTTGGGCTCCAGGCGAATATCATGGCCTGATGCGCGGACTGCACTCCGGTGACGCGGCCATCGCTGGTGTTCATCAGCGTAAGTTTCGCCGAACCTGGCCGATCGAGCATTGCCAACTGGCTGCCATCGGGGCTGAATCGTGTCAAAGTAACCCTTCAAGTCCGCATCGATCACGTAAACATAACCTTCCTGAAGCTTCTGCTCGACGATGCGCAAGGCGTCGTGAGCACCTCGTCCGTGGCGAAAGCCGAAGCTTCGCTCATGGAACTGGTGGTCCAGAATCGGTTCGATCACGTTGACGATCGCGCGTTGAACGACGCG
>JAYTAK010001147.1:0-2735 GCA_043737515.1 Candidatus Kuenenia sp.
AATAATTCCTGTCACCATGTGCAACAGCCTCATGCAGAGCCTTGCGATAGCATGATCCGGACCAAGCGCCGTTCCGGCAGGTGTCTGGCAATTGCCGGAACGGCGCTCCGCTTGGTCCGGCCTACAGACGCAACTCAAATTCTTGTTCCTGATGACGAACTACGGCGATTCAACACACTTCAGGACAGGCACTTGTCGATCGTCTACAATAAACTTGTAGGCGACATTTCGGTAGTCAGTCGAGGTTCCAGCTTCATCATTTCTGACAATCAATCTACCGTCTGCGGCGAATTCCTGCGGCTCACCGCCGGAGGATGTGCGTTGCCAGCCAAGCAGATCGGACGCCGGCGAATAACGGTATTCGTCCCGCCATCGCTTGGGAATACCGATCATGGGATCGACGGCAATCAGGAACGACTAAAATCGCGAGCAAATCCGTGGGAAGATACCGGTTTGACTTTGCGAGCCATGGGGAGGGAAGGTACGAGCCAAATGGGTATCATGATTCCCAAAACCCATTCGGCGGCAGTGATCCACAAGTACACGGCGTGCTCCGTGTAAAAGTCGCTCGACACTGTCCGGTGCTGAAAATCCATCATCCCGGTGAGCCGAGAATGCCACACAAACAATCCGATGTCGATGATGGACAGCGCAGCGGCGAACGCCCACAGGGCCGTGTTGCGTGTGCGAAAAGCCTCCGTGAAGACGCAAAGGAGGAAGAGTCCGGACAGGGCATTGTGCCACTGCGTCACACGCTGAGAGATGAAGCCCTGTTCGACACTGCCGACGATCTCGGTCGCGATTGGAATCACAACAACGGCGTAGAAGCACAATCCGCCCCACCACGCGGCCCAGACCAGCAGCATGACACATCTCCAGGCTGCAGTCCTCAGCGGTGAACAAATTGCGGTCTGCTGCCGTAATTCGGGATCATGCATCAATCAACTTCCAGCACTTTGCCGTCGGGGGAAATTTTGATATCCCGCGTCTTGCCATCAGCGGACTTGCCACGAACTTCGTAGACGGTCGTATCACCTTCTTTTTCTGTCCATGCTGTATCGAACTTCACATCGGGCAGCTTTTCCTTAGCGACTTTCATCACGGCTTCAGGAACCTTTTCGATCGGAACCATTTCCGTTTCTTCGAACACTTCGCCGCAACCGGTCGCAAGCAACAACATCCCGGACGTAAAAATGCACAGTCCTCGCATGACAAACTCCAAATCGCAAATGGTTAGAACAAGGAATCAAAAACCGTCAGAGATCGTTTCGCCACCGGCTCGCGTGGTCAATGACTGATACACGCGATAATCGATGGAACTGCTGAGGAAACTGACATGACCATCGCCGAACAGAAAATGAACTCCTCCGGTATGAAGGCTATAGAATTGGTTCACATGAGAACGGCGATCACCGGGACTGTACCCGTCTCCCGAGTGCCCCAGTATAAGGCTGGATGCCGATTCGGGAGGTCCTGTGCCGACGCCGTCGCTGCCGTCAGGCACGATCACGGCACTTGTCACAGCCCCGTTCCATGTCGCTTCACCCAGACGAAATGATCGCTCACCCACCATCAGTGTTGACGACGATCCGTCCGTGATGTCTCTCAGATTGATCGAGCTGTTCCTGAAGAACACACCGTCACCACCGACACCTGGTTCAAACGTTCCGAACATGCCGACATAGTTGGCCGAGGCGACCTCACAGATATTTGAAATTACCGCGCCGGTGGACAAGTTGCGACTTATCGCTTGCCATCGATCGGGAGCCGTGTCGGACGGACACAGCAGTGTGGGTAGTTTCAGCACACGAACTGCACCGTTCGCGGTATCCTCGATCCCGACATTAAAATTGATCTGGTTGTACAGGTTCGATTGCTCTAATTGCGGCAGCAAGCAACTGACCCAACCCCATCCCGGTCCGGTATCATTCCCGGTGGCATCAAACCGCGAAATGTACCCGGGTGGAAAGAGCCGGAATGTGTCGTGGTAGTTGTGAAGGGCAAGTCCAAGCTGCTTGAGATGGTTGCGGCACTGAGTTCTGCGGGCCGCCTCGCGCGCTTGTTGAACGGCTGGCAGCAGCAATGCGATCAGAATCGCAATGATGGCAATCACAACCAGCAGCTCGATCAGAGTGAATCCGCGTTGAACAATATCTTTTCTGTTCCGATTCATGGTTTTTGCTCCTGCGGGTCACTTTCGTTCCTCGCTCAGATCAGCGCTTCGGACATAATGCAATGGTACTGATGAATTCTTTCGAGAGGATGACGGGAGTATGACAGTTCTGTCATCTTGCAATCGATTGTGGTGGTCATGATGAAAAGGCGCGGCTGGATTGCGATCATCAACCGCTTAGATCCTTTCTTTCCAACAACTGCGCATTTTGCGCGCATGTTTTCGACCGTTGTTCTTTCGGATTTCGAAATTCGGACTTCGGATTTGCGGCTTCGCCGCGCTAGGAGGCATGAATGCGAGTATTGATTGTCGAGGACGAAGCCAAGACTGCGACTTATCTGGCGAAAGGCTTGCGCGAGCATGGTTTTGTCGCGGACGTTGCTCGGGACGGGCGGGATGGTCTGCAGATGGCGACATCCGAGACATACGACGTAGCGATACTCGACGTGATGTTGCCGGGGCGCGACGGCTGGTCTGTACTTCAGGATCTCCGCAATTCCGGGAGTCTGCTTCCGGTTCTGTTTCTGACCGCTCGCGACAGTGTTGCTGACCGAGTACGAGG
>JAYTAK010001148.1:0-14209 GCA_043737515.1 Candidatus Kuenenia sp.
CAAGCTGACGCATGCCGCTCGCCAATTGTCTCACTCAGGGCCGCACGAAGTCTATGTCGCCTCTTCGACGATGGGTTGCGGGCGAAGCCCGCGCCAAGACAAATGGGGGCTTTGCAAACAAGCGGTTGCTGGCTGCGGCAACACTGACGACGGCAGAAGACCTGGCGGCGTGCCGGAGTCGTCATTTGTAATGCGATTGCAACTGAAATGTTGATTGCACGTACTTCTACGGCGAATTCGGCAGCCTTGTTGGGAGTGTTTTTCCTGTGTTTTATGCGGTTTGACCGTCGTAAAACAGTGCAGGAAAGGCGTTGAAAACCATCGTCTCGGCTATCTCGACACCACAAACGATTGTGAACTTCATTGAACTTGATACCCTCGTGGGGCAAATCTGCCTCTACTCTTGCGGGATGGCTATTGTGCTGGAAATGCCGATTCAACAATGTGTGCCTTGAATCACTTGACATTCGCTACCAGTATCGCAACATTGCGATAGACCTGAAACATGCCACAAACGAAGATACAGGTATATCGTGAGAAGAACGGTACGGTACCGCTAAAAGAGTGGCTCGTAAACCTGCAGAAAATGGACAAGCGTGCCTTTGCAAAATGCGTTGCCATGATTTTGAGGCTTGAACAGCTTGGTCACGAATTACGACGCCCCGAATCGGCTCCTCTTAGAGATGGGATTCATGAGTTGCGTACGCGAGTCGGGACGGTGAATTACCGATTGCTGTATTCCTTTAACGGCAAGAACACCGGGCTGCTGCTGTTGGGTTGCACAAAAGAGGATAAGGTTCCAGACGATTTAATCAATCTAGCGGTCGATTGGCGGAACAAAGCCACCGCAAATCCAAAGGTTCATATTGCCACCTTTGACTAACCCAAACTGAATCCAGATCAGAACACAACAAATGCAAACTCAACACTCAGAATCAATTCCAGCAAACACGGATTTCGGATCTTATCTCCGAAAAATGCTGGCCGACGACCATGAACTCGGCGAGATGGTTGCTGAAGCAGAAATACAGCTATGCTTAGCAGAAGAAATTTATGTCCATCGGACAGCGCTTGGACTCACGCAGACCCAGCTCGCAAAGAGAATTGGAACGACACAAAGTGTGATCGCCCGAATGGAGGACGCTGACTACGATGGCCATTCTTTGAAAATGATGCAGCGGATCGCGCGGGCATTAGGACTGCGGTTTAGTGCCGGTTTTTTTGCCAAGCGGTTGTGCCCTGCCAAAGTGTACTTGACCCAGGAAATTCCCGATAACGCAGCATGGACGGTCGTAGTTCCTACAAGCGTTGACTAATTCAAATCATGGTAAAGAAGAAATCAATTCGAAAACCTGCAAAGAAAAATGCAGTGGCAGCCGCGAACCAATTCGAGGTAGTGCTGGTGCGCCTTTTGAATTCAGCCAGTGAACTGAAAGTGTCAAAGCCAATTGCCTCATCACTACAATTGCGATTGAACTTCAGAGTAAATCTGAACAAGGGTACCAAGCTTAAGCTGGTCCTTGTTAACGCAGGTTGCGACGTATCGCTTCTGCTCTCAGAGGATGCGGTAGAAAGTGAGAGCCCGACAGTGTCGGCAACTTTCCAGGTCGCGTTCGCGGTTAAGGGCGATTTTTCAACGGTCTCCGAGTCCGACGAACAATCCCTGGTAGTCACTGGCTCAGTTATTGCGTGGCCATACTTGCGGAGTTTTATTCAGACCGTTATTTCTACGATGGGCTTACCGCCTGTGGTGTTACCATTGTTTCATCCCATGCAAAATGGTGCCAAAATCGGGAGAATAGGTGACCACGACATCGTGCCTGACGTAACGAATCATCAAGATTGACGGACAGCCGGAAAACCTTGCCGACCAGAGCGATCTAACGGACGCTGGCTTCGAAGGTGATCTCGCCGCGGTCGTGGCCCTTGAGCGGCTGATCAAGATTGAACGTCAGGATCGAGCTGCCTTCGCCGTTGTCTTCGACGAGGACTTCACCAGGATGCTGAGCATCGATTGAAGCCGTGCCCGACAGATACTCCAGACGCGGCGTAAGGTTATCGACGATGCTGACATCGTAGACGTCGAAGTCGCCGGTGTTTTCAAAGCGGATCGTGAACGTGATCGTGTCGCCGGTCTGAGCCATTTCATGATCGGCAAGTTTCACGACGTGAATGTTGCCCCTGGTCTTCCGTTCGTCTTCCAGCCCGATTGTCTGCTGCACCTTGAATGTGGCTTTGATCTGATTCGCATTGGTTGTGGAGGCAGTCAGCACGGGGTATTGATCTCGTGTCCAGGATCTGGCGTTCTGAATCTGCTGTTGCAGCACAAAACCTTCGTGACGTTCCATTGAACCGTGGCTTGAGTAATATCGACCTTCGTGACCTTCATCCACTTTGCGATTCTGTTCGACGGAATCAGTCCGTCGCGCCTGCATCGGCGGCGTGGCGCTTTCCATGCCGTCAACCCGGTTGCGTGATTCCAGCCCCGACAGAATGGTGTCATGCACATTTTCCTGAGCCGCATTGCCGGTCTTGATATTGCCAATGCTCTGGCTGTCGCGTGCTCCGGCGGCTTTGTCAACTTTGGTGTCAGCCTGCAGACCGGTGACGGTGCGGACAGATCCGAAACGAGGGGCATACACGGCGACTCGATTGGACGGCGACGTGCGTGCGTCACCGGTGTGATCCTTGTACTTTGCGACGGTGTCTTCTGTATCAAATCCGCTGCGCTGACCGGCGACATAGCCTGCCGGAGCGTTTCGGTCGCCGCCGTCGAAGATGTATTCGTCCGAATAAATATCCGCAAACGGTGATGCGGCGATTGTTTCCATGCAATTGGATGGTACTTCGCGAGGATCGGCGTCGCGTCGGGGTTCAGCAGCAGTAAATGTTGGCCCGTTCTGCTGCTTCACGGGGGCTGCTTCTTCGGTCTGAAAGCTGACGAGCTGAATCTGACTGACGGCCTGTTTACGAGCGGCTGTCTCGTCGGTCTCAGTGCTTTCGATGGGGAAAATCGCAGCGTTCGCGACGTTGCCATCGATCAGAGTCGGCTTCACATTCATCCGCACGACACCGTCGGCAGGATCGGGAGTGGTGTTGAGTGTCAACGTGTCCGGATAGTGTGCTTCAACCGGAGCTGGTGCCTGACGTGTCGGAGTTTCAGACTTCTGTGGCAGTGAGGAGGAGAAGACGTGGTCGGGTTGATGGTGTGCATGCGGAAGAATGCCACAGCCCGTATTCAACATGAGTGCCAGTCCGGCGAGGCCGGGAATCAGCCGTCGTACAGATTCTAATTTCGCTGAAAGCATTCGAGCGTTCCTGCTTGTCACCGTTTTGGCGTGTGCCGTCATGAGTGAGACATTTTCTTGTAGCCGAAGTCGTGAGACTTCGGGTTGAATCATGGACCGGCTCCGAATTCTGACGAATCCGGCTACACCGCATAGCAGCCCGCGCGTGGTCTGTCAGCGGCTGGCGATGGACGATTTCGCACCGCGTTGATCGGAAAGTTTAACAACTCCCGTGTGGACGGGAACGGATTCACCGGCATCAAAACCACCACCAGAACCGTAGTACATATAAGGCATGTAGTCTCCGGACGGCGTGCGACCGCCGATGCGGACAATGATCATCGGACGTCCCAGGCGATCCGCTTCCTGCAGAGCGTTGTCGGCAGGATCTACGGACTGCGGGATTTCGCGACGCAGCGGATCGAGCGTGGCCGCCAACTGAGGCTGTTCCAGATAAACCACGCGCGTCACCATACGGCCGTCGATTGCTTCACGGATGTCAGCTTCGGTCAGGACGACAGGAATTGGATAATCCGCAGCGCGGCCGTCGGGCGGATGCATGCGGTCGAGGATTTCGATCGAAGGATAAACTTCGACATTCGGAAACTCCGGCATGTCGGCAATTCGCAGGCGATAAATATGCCCGGCGTTGACGGAAAACTGCGCCGGGGTCGCGAAAACTCCGTTCGGAATCGGGGTCGCGGAATACACAGACACCGTTCCGGCCGTGGGCAGTTCGACACGTACCGGCTGCATCCACGATGGATCATACTGACGAACCCTAGCCAGCGCGTCAGCGGCAAAGCCCGGCATCATTTTTTCGTTGAGCGGCTGAAATGAATCGTCCTGCTGACTGCACGCGATTGAACTCAGACCGACCGCGACCGCGAACACGGCGAACCGCAGTGCAGCGATCAGCCTCGGCAGGGAATCGAAGATTCTACTCATGGCAATTTCCGACGTTGAAGGATTTTCAGCATCGCAGACGAAGCAAGGGCGATCGAAGTGGATGCTTCGAATCGCCCCCGCGGTCAAAGATCAGTAACCACTGACAATTCAGAATCCGTACACACCCGCTGCCTGTGACTGCGGAGTTGAAACTTCGCCCGGTGCGTGTACCGGATGACTTTCGGTGTACTGGATGTGGCGAACCGGGTCCGGAACGCTGTAGCCTGGATTGTGCTTCACATCGATGAGCATGTGTTTCACTGGTTCCGGCATACGGTTATCACTCAGGTTACGCATCGTGTGAGACTTCAGACTTGCCGGTCCGCCGAGTGGCAGATGTGGAGGACCTGGCAAACCGATTGGTGTCGCTGTGATCGGCATTCCATAGACAGGCGTTGGTCCCATGCCGGAAACTGGTACCGACTGTCCCGGATAACCACCACCCGCAGCAATCATCGCACCAGGAACTCCCGGCATTTCTGTGGGAATGATCGTGATTGGTGAAGGCGGCAGGTACTGGCCTGCGTCTCCGTCGGCGATCTGGTAGCCGACCGTCTGAACCGAACCGTCTGCCGCAGCCACGACTCCGCCGTCCATGTTGAACTCTTTGTTACCAACTCGCAGAACCACCATGATCACGCCCATGCGTTCGGCCTGTTCGATTGGATCAACACCGACATCCAGAGTTGTGGAGACCAGCGTCTCGACACCGGCAATCGCCCGAGCCTGGAATTCCGGATCTGGCAGATAGATGACTTTCGTCACCATGTTGTTACTGCGAATGTGTTCGAGGTCTTCGTCAGTCACTTCAACCGGCACTGTGTTGTGCTGGAGGTAAGCAAATGTGTTGGGATGAGCCGATCGGACTTCGAGAGATGGATACAGGCTCTGGCCTTCCCAGCCGTCGCCAGGGATGTTCGAAAACACCAACTGATAAATGGCAGACTGCGGAAAGTCAGCTCGACCGGGCACAAAGCGCTGGTTACGGGCGAGTGCCGCTCCCGACATCCAGCCGACCGACATGCCGTCCTGACCAATGAACTTGATCTGAGTCGACATGGGCGGACCGCCTGGACCCATCATGCCGGGACCGCCTGGGCACATCATGCCGGCACCGCCGGGCTGCGCCAGCATTCCCAGGACACCAGGTCCCGGACCATCGACCATCGGGCCCGGATGCTGCATCATGGCAGCAGGCGGCGCGACGTATTCGTTTGGCTTCAGGAGTCCGTGGCCGCCGGGGCCGTTGTTGACGGTCCCGAGTGCGCCTGGACCACCATAGCCTGCGCAGCCCATACACACCACTACCAGCGCGCCAAGGGCCAGAAAGTAATATCTCATCGCTACCCCTTCCTTGAGATGCTGACTGTTCGTTCCAACAGCAACCCGCAGATGACCGTACTTTTACTAGAAAACTTACTGTGCCCGACTGTCCGCACTTTGCCATCGACCCCGCCAGGGGAGCAACGGTACACTGCTTTTGCACGCTCGAACCGATCGGCGTGCTGCGGATTTTTTGGACAGAATCGCGGTCTCGATTGACGAAGCTGCCATCAGCTTTGCACCATTCGAACTCAAAACGACCTGGATGCCCAAACAATCCGTCGGTCCTTCCTCTCTTTCTTCGGGTCGTTACAGTTCGAATCTTTGGCAAATTCAGTAAAATCAGAACATGAATCACAAACCGAATACTTTGACCACCTTTCCTGGACTCACAATGATCACTGTTGTCGCCGTCGTGCTGGCAATCGCCCTGCATCAAGCCCCGGCAGGATCAGCCGATGAAAAGTCCGTACCGGCAGACACCGCTGCCACCGCTGCGAAAACGCCGTCCGCAGAAGCCGCTCCACCGGAAACGCCGACAGCGGACGCGACTCCCGCCGATCCTGCGACGCCGGACGCAACGGCAGCAACTGCCGATGTTCCCAACCCGACAGATCTGCTCGATCAGGTCCGCAGCAAACTGCAGGGCCTCGATTCCCTGAAATGCGATCTGCATCAGACTGTGATCATGTCCGGCATGACACTGCACGCGGCGGGCACATATGCGGAGGCGTCAGGAAATCGAGTCCATGTCGAGTTCCGGATTTTCCCCAGCCAGCCTGCGGTCCAGGAAGACGTGAAGAAACTGGCGATCGATGCAGAACCGGCGGCCCTGGCCCCGGAAACCGCTCGCGGCGAACTGACGCAGGTCAGTGACGGCACGATCCTGTTCACGCACTGGAAGAACGGTGCCACCGTCCGAGTCACCCGCCGCAACTTGCGGGACATTATGGAAGCTGCGACGAAAGTGGCAGGCTACGATGCGGATCATGTGGCCATGGATCTCGGTGTCGGTGGCCTGCGCGGCCTCATTTCACGGATTGAGTCACTAATGGAGTTTGCGCCAGTACAGACAAAGAAAGTCGGTGAGGCAGACTTCTATGTCGTGCGCGGTCGCTGGAACGCAAAGTCACGCAAGGAACTTTTCCAGCTTACTGATGACGCCGTTGTGGATCCGCGCCCGCATGTTCCCGAGTACGTTGTGTTCTACATTGATGTCAAAACGCTGCTGCCCCGTCGGATCGAATACCGCAAACGTGCTGCCAATCCGGCAATGAAGTTCGATCGCCCGATGGTGACGCTGGATCTCAGGAACGTTGTACTCAATGAAGCGTTGCCCGACGACATGTTCGTGTTTACGACGCCCGAAGGTGTGAAAGAGGAAGACATCACGGAACTCACAATTCAGTCGATTCAACAAACGACTCAGGCTCCAGCCACAACGGACACACCGGCAACGCCCGCCCCCGCAACCGAAACACCAAAATAGAGGTCGCCTGGGCTTTGTCAGATCTAAAGATTCAGGTGGGGTGGCCGGGGCTGGACTGAGCGAAGCGAAGGAAGCCCCGGGGTTTCGAGCTAGCGCTCTCCAACCCCGGCCACCCAAAAACTAAACCTCAGATAATGCACCAGGCTGTTTTTCCTGGAAGGGCGAGGCTCCGGTCGAGCCGCTGAAGGACATTCATCATGACCACTCTGCTGGCGGGAAAGGAAATTCCTCGACAGTCATTCTTTGCGGGATGGGCTGTGTCGTTGACGCTCCATGCCGCGCTCTTCTTTCTGGTTGGAATGACGCTGCGTGGTTGTCAGCAAGGCAGCCCCGGACAAGTGGGTGGAGAAATCTTTCGGGACGTAGGGCTCGTCGTGGTTGACGGACGTGACGACGGTGCGGCCGAATCAGGAATGGCCCCCGGCGCCGGCGATTCGAACGTGACTCAGCCCGTTCAGGAACAGCAGCCGGATAAATCCACGACGGACAACTCTGTGCCCGACCGACAACGGAATCGTGTTCCCACAGAAGCCCCGGACATCGCTTCACTGCTGAACGAGAATCCGCTCGACTCATCATCCAGCACCGACGGTGCGTCAGAATCGAAGCTGCCATCACTGATCGGGCCAGGCGACGCGATTGGCGCAAGTCGGTCGCAGTCGAGTTCCGGAACAAGTTCGCTGATTAAACCATCTGAAGCCGGCGGTGCGGCACGGATCGGCGGGACGGGCGGACCGGGTGAAACGACCTTCATGAATATCTCGGGCGTCGGTAAGACGTTCGTCTACATCATCGATACCAGCAGCAGCATGGGTGGCAGTCGATTGAAGGTGGCTCAAAGCCAGCTCAAGGCCAGCCTGCGACTGTTGCAACCGAATCAGAAATTCGCCGTCATCTTTTACAACGAGTATCGCGAAAGACTGAAGCTGCGTCGCCAGGACGATCAGCCGATGTACTTCGCAACCGACGTCAACAAAGAACTGGCGGGACATGAAGTAGATCGTGTCACTTCGGATCGCGGCACAGAACACATGCCCGCAATCCTGGAAGCCATCAGCCTGAAACCAGACGTGATTTACTTTCTCACCGACGGCGATGAACCGGAACTCTCGCCCGCAGATCTGGCTGAAATTCGCCGGGTGGCAGGCAGCATCACGATCCATGTCGTCAAATTCGGCGACGGCACACTGTCTTCACGCGGTCCCACATGGCTCGAACGCCTCGCCAGCCAGTCCAGCGGCGAATACCGCGAAATCAACATCGGAAATCGCTGAGACACCTGGTGCGTCGTCAGCAATGGATTGATGGGTGGCCGGGATTGAAGGGTGGCCGGGGTTGGAGGGCGGCAGCCCGAAACCCCGGAGTTCGTCGGCTGGAACCTGGCAAACGTGGTGGCAGGTGGCCGGGGTTGGAAGTCAACCGCCCGAAACCCCGGAGCTCGTCGGCTGGAACGTGGCAAACGTGGTGGCAGGTGGCCGGGGTTGAAGGGCGGCAGCCCGAAACCCCGGGGCTTCGCTTCGCTCCGCTCAGTCCAGCCCCGGCCACCCGTTCCAGCAAGGCACGACTGACCGAACACTCGTTCGTTCAAACACTCGCCAGTGTCAGAGACTTCCTGCGGCGACGACGGATATAGCCCGCTCCGCCAACACCCATCGCAATGCTCAGCAGCACGATACTGCCTGGCTCAGGAACAATCGGAGCTTCTCCCGCGTCGTTGCCCGGATTATGGTCCGTTGGTGGCACCGGATTGCCGCCGGTAGAAGGAATTTCCGGTAACGCTGGTGGCACAGGACAATGCGGTGGAGGAATCACGGCAAGCCCGCCGCCATTGCCCGCGTGCGGATCAGGTGTCGGAGTTGGATCAGGCGTCGGTGTGCCGCTCGATTTTCCGGAGCTGCCGCTACCACCGCTGAATCCGCCACTCACGCCACCGCTGGATCCGGGAGTGCGTGGAGCCGAAGTGTTGCCACCGCCGCTGTAACCGCCAGAATTGCCTCCGGACATCCCGCCCCCGAACGAACCTCCTGAAGCACCACCGCCAGACCCGCCAAACGACGAGCCTCCGCCATACGCGGCACCGCTGGAGAATCCAGATGTGCTGGCATCCGAAGGCTTCGACTTGCTCGAAGAGGTGTCTGATTTCGAAGTCGATTTCGAAGAATCGTCCGCAGCAGCCAGACGCTGCGAAGTGGTCGCTGAATTCCTCGTCTGACCGGACTTTGACCACCGAGCCTGCGAACCGGCTACTACCCATTCGCCCGTAAACGGATCGCGCGTCGTTGCGTTGACGTTGATTGCGGACGAGGACTGTGAATCCCGCTTCCTGACAGCCGCGTTATTTGTCAGGGTCGGTTTTGCCACCGTCCGAGGCAGTTCAGTCGCGACAGGATCGCCCCATTGACGCGGCCAGGAGTCTGGCAATCGTGACGTCACAGTGATTACTGGCTGCGCAACGATCGAATTCTGCTGACACGGACAGGTCGCTTGTCCCATGGCGACACTTTGAAGCATCGCACACGCGGTGATCGCAATCAAAACGCGGCAGGCAAGTTGTGTTCGATTCATGGTCCACATCCTCAAACTCACATGGTTCTGGTTCAGGCAACCGACCAAACCCTAGGTTGCCGGGGCTGGAATGCGGTCTGTCCCGGACGAATTCAACTTCCGGAGATGCCCACAGCGCAGTTCTGTGGCAATCATTCCGAATGCAACAATCGCGCGGGCAGCGCGTCGCTTGTCGTGTCTTCACGTTATTCCCCGGAGTTGGCTAGAACCGCTGAATTCCATTCAATCGATTGCCGCCCGTTGCTCAATCGTGACGTAGCGTTTCCGCAACAATTGAATCGCCCTGCGCACGAACTGCGATCAGTCCTGACATGCGGCGACCAACGGAGCGGCACGATGACATCTGCAACAAGACCCACCGCATGGCTGTGTCCCGACTGGCGTTCGCGCCTGTGCGGCACCGTCGTCTTTGGCATTGCGATTGCCATCCTGTTCCGCGACCTTCTGCTGGGGTGTGTCAATCGCTGGGCGACTGAGCCGCAGTATTCGCATGGCTTCGCCATTCCCATCATGGCTTTGGGGCTGGGCTGGTTCTCCCGCCACAAATTTCAACCTGGAACCGCTCACAGCAATGTTTTTGGACTCGCCATGATTCTTGCCGGCATTGTCGGCCACATTGCTGCCGTCTACTTTTATGTGGAAGCAATCGACGCGATATCCTTTCTGCTGATCGTCACCGGCACAACACTGTTGATCTGGGGCCGCCGCGCGTTTGCCGGACTTTGGCCTGCGGTGCTGTTTCTGGGTTTCATGCTGCCGCTTCCGTTTCAGATCGAACGCGCACTGTCCGATCCGCTGCAGATTCTGGGAGCGAACGAATCGGCGTGGTATATCCAGACTTTTGGAATCCCCGCGATCGCTCAGGGCAACACTATTCTGATGGGTGACACACGATTGGGTGTCGCGGATGCCTGCAGCGGACTTCGGATGCTGATGGTGTTCTTTGCGATCTCAACGGCGGCCGTCATTGTCAGTAAACGCACGGCGTGGGAAAAACTCCTGATGCTGCTGAGCGCTCTGCCAATCGCACTGATCTGCAACATCGTGCGCATCGTCGCCACGGCCGTCGCACATCAGTCACTGGGCCGTGCTACGGCAGACCTTGTGTTTCACGACCTCAGCGGCTGGCTCATGATGCCCCTTGCCATGCTGTTGCTGTTTCTGGAAATCAAACTGCTCGACTGTCTTTTTGTGGAAGCCGGTGATTCACGTCCCGGCATGACGTATCACGCATCCACCGCCCCCTTCACCGTGCAGTCCTGAATCAAACCTCTGGAATTCATCACCATGTCTGAAACCTCAAACTCACTTTCTCGCCGCGACTTTGCACTCTGCGCGAGCGGTTTCCTGGCGCTACTGGGTGCAAGTGGAGCGGATGCGGTCCTGAATCGCGGTCTGCATGATCCCGCCGCCGTGAAAGCGGCAGCTACTCGTCTGAATTCCATCCCGGAGCAGATCGGTGCATGGACGTCCTCACCGGAAGAAATCGATGAACGCGAACGACGCATGGCCGAAATCGTCGGCAGCGTCCGACGCACCTATCGCAATTCAGAAAATGGTTACGTCGTTTCACTCACGATCCTCTGCGGTGCATCAGGTCCAATGAGCGTGCATCCGCCGACTGCATGTTTCGAAGGCGTCGGCTATGAACTGTCATCCGGCCCGTCGGTTGTCACTTTCGCCGATGTCGATGACACTCAGTCTTCGCTGAATCGTGCCACGTTTCGATTGCCTGGCTCACAGATGAGCGACGTCGTCCGCGTCTTCTGGGGCTGGAGCGACGACGGAAAATGGACTGCTCCCGCGAATCCACGTCTGGCGTTTCGAGGCCAGCCCTATCTGTTCAAACTGTATGTCGTGGATCGCTCGTTGCCCCGGACAGATGACGTGCGACAGTCCGAAGCGTTTCTTGAAGTAGCGTTGCCGGAGATTCGAAGGGAGTTGCAGCAGCCATGAGCGTCCTCGATTCAAAAACCGCAGGTCGTCATCGCGTCCTTAACCCAAAGGCAGCGGCAATCGTCGCCGTGACAGTCGTCGCCTTCTTGTTTGGTACGAGAAAACTGCACGACCGACAGTTCAGCAAAACCGTCGATTTCCTGCGGCAGTCCGCCTACGCTTCCCTGGTAGCTAAAGACTATCGCAAAGCACAGATGCAGCTCAATCAGTATCTGGCGTTTCGTTCGTCGGACCTCGACGCACGTGAAAAGCTGTCGGAGTTGCTGTCAACGCATATTCGCACGCAACCCGCGCTGGAACAGGCGTTTCACCTGAACGAAGAACTGCTGCGCAACGATTTGCCGCAAAAAGAACTGCGACTGAAACAGGCGCACATCGCGGTGGAACTCGACCGGTGTTCCGACGCGCAGGCTCATCTGAGAATTCTGCAGACACTGGGGGACGAATCTGCCGAGGTCTGGTATCTGAGTGGCCATTGTGCGAAAGAAGGACGCAGGACCGAAGAAGCCGTCCGCTGCTATCAGCGTGCTCTGGCGTGTCCGAATCCGCCGGAACGTGCGTTTGAAGAACTGGCCATCCTGGCAACAGAGAACCCGCATTTGATGCTGGATCCAGAAACCATTCTGGATCAAATGGTACTGACCTGCAATTCCGCCGAAGCCTCGCGGCTCCGAGCGATGCACCTGCTCGAAAATAAAAAATATTCAGAGGCCCTGCGGCATGTCTGGAAGGGACTGCAGTCAGCACCGGACGACGTCGCGCTGAATGCCATTCTGGTGCATTGCCTGCAGTCAGATGATGTCTCCGCGACGCCACACCAGACGCATCGTCAGAACCAGGCAAACCTTTCTGACACGGATCTGCCGAAAGCCATTCGTCAACTGCAGGATTGCGTCGAACGCAATCCGCAGCAGACGTCGTTCCGTATTCAACTGGCGGCGTTGCTGTGGAAAGATCAGCAGCAGGCTCAGGCGATTGAAATCCTGGAGACAGGCATCAGCCGCGATTCGCGGGCGTTTTCACTGCACGGGGCGTTGCTGGAGTATCTGCTGTCACAGGAACAAACCGAAAAAGCCGAACGACTGCTCCAGAGTCTTCCCGCCAACGCATTGCCGAAGGCCGAAAAAGAATTGCTCAGCGGTCGCGTTCAACTGCTCCGCAAAGCGTGGAAAAACGCCGATGCTGCACTGCAGCGCGCGGTGGCATATTCGGAGCAGGATTCTGCGTTGCAACAGCGAGCGAAGATGTTGTTGGCGGTGTGCCGGTCGAAATCCGGGAACCCGGCAACGGCTGTGGATGCGTTCCGAACCGTCGTGGCGGGGGCTCCGGATTCGGTGGCCGGTCGTCTGGGAATGGCTTCCGCATGGATCAAGTCCGGACGAAAAGACATGGCCATCGCCGAGTATCGACAGTTGCTGGACGTGCCGGGAGTCCCCGCGTTCCTCGCCGATTTGCTGATTCAGCGAAATCTCGAACAACCGGCAGGACTGCGAAACTGGAACGAAGTGGCGGACCTGGTGCGTGACGGAAATCCGTTCATCACCGATTCGACGCAACGCACACTGCTCCAAATCGACCTGTTGATGGCATCGGGAAGAATGACCGAAGCGATCGCCAGTCTGGAAAGTGCATGCGCCGCCAATTCTGCGAACGCTGCATTTCAGCGTGCATTGGCAACGCTGAATGGCGAACAGAGCGGCAAACTGCAGCAGCGACTTACGCAACTGGCAAGCGACATGCCGGAAAACGACGATGTACTCGCCGCACTTGTGCGTCTGGATCTGGGTGCCAATCGACCCGAATCCGCGTTAGCGATTATTGAAAACATTGCCACAGGTCAGCGCAATCCGAAACTGAATTTTGCGGAGGCACTGACTTTGGCAATTCGCACGGCAGAACGAGTCATCGCGCTGGAAATGCGTCTGGGGCGAACGCAGTACAGTCCACAATTCGAGGACGCCACACGCCGGTATGCGTACGAACTGACCAGAATTGATGCTCGCCACGAAGCCACGCTGGCACGCATCCTCGCCCGACAAGGTCGGACGGCTGAAGCACTCAAGCGAGCGCGATCCATCAACACATCACAGGGTCCCGCCATCAAAGCCAGTGCGCTGATGGCGCTGGTGCAGTACGCATCGCCACGGCAAAGTGTGGTGCAGGACGTCATGCGGGAACTTGTTGCCATGATCAACACGACGCCCAACAGCACGGCGCTTCGCATCTGCTATGCCGACGCGCTGCTGTACGACGATCACATGGAAACGGCGGCTCAGGTTCTGGAACAGATTCAGAACGCACCGCCCGATGATGGCGAAGTCGCTGCGCGTCAGGCCTGGATTCTGGCGGTCGAATCCGGTTCATCGCAGAAAGCTGCCGACCTGATTGCACATGCCATTCAGATGCAGCCGGGCAATCCGACGTTCCGCGTGATACAGGCTCGAGTCCTGCTGGCCGCCGAAAAATATGCGGACGCGCTGGCGATATTAAACAGTCTTGATGAGCCGCATTCTTCGCAGGCGGCACTGACCTACAAGGCTGCCGCGTTGCTCGAAATGGAAGAACTGGGCGAAGCCTGGCGCGTCGTGGAGAAAATTCGGCTGCACAACGTCCGAGACGCCATGTTTCCGGCCGACGAACA
>JAYTAK010001149.1:0-6246 GCA_043737515.1 Candidatus Kuenenia sp.
CGCCTCCCTGGCGGAGAAGCGCTGGCTCCATTGCTGGTTTAACTCCTCCCTGGCTGTCTAAAGCCCTGGTATCGCCGGTGCGTTCGCGTTCTGAGGCGATGGTCGGTGCGCGACCGCAACATTGCCACCGCAACATTGCCACTGCAACATTGCGACCGCAACATCGCCACACTGCGCCGGCCAGATACTCCAGGACCGTGAGCCGCAAGGCACTAGCCGCAGGTAATTGATCTGCAAAAACCGGCGGCTAGCGCCTTGCCGCTCACAAGACCAGCGGTCATCAGACAGACTCCTGGCTCCTCCCAACTCCAGCCGCACTCATGCGAGAAGGCACTAATTCATCATGGAATCAAGCAAACCTGGGTTCTCACAAACAGTTACCAAAGATCTGTTGTCGGGGCTAATTGTGTTTCTGGTCGCATTGCCGCTTTGCCTTGGCATTGCGCTGGCATCAGGCGCGCCGTTGTTCTCGGGTCTTGTGGCGGGAATTGTCGGTGGTATCCTTGTGGGGATACTCAGCGGATCGCACACCAGTGTCACGGGGCCTGCCGCCGGACTGACGGCCATCGTGGCGGCACAGATCGCCAAACTGGGGACTTTCGAAGTGTTTCTGCTTGCGGTCGTCGTTGGCGGCATTCTGCAGATCATCCTGGGCTGCATGAAAGCGGGTGCACTGTCGGCGTTCTTTCCGTCGAGCGTCATCAAGGGCTTGTTGGCTGCGATTGGCGTGATTCTGATTCTGAAGCAGATTCCTCATTTGGTGGGATACGACAAAGATCCTGAGGGCGAAATGTCGTTCCGGCAGCCTGATCAGGAAACCACGGTATCGTCAATCCTGCAGTTGTTCGGTGATCAGTTGCACGTCGGAGCCCTGACGATCGGATTGTTGTCTGTGGCGTTGCTGATATTTTGGGACAAGATCCCTAGATTGAAAAACTCATTGGTTCCCGCACCGCTGGTGGTCGTGCTTCTGGGTGTCCTGATGTCGCGAGTTTTCAAGGGTCTCGGTGCGCCGTGGATCATTGGATCGGAACAATGCGTTCAAGTGCCCGTCGCCGACAGCGTGGAACAGTTTTGGGGATTCCTTCAATTTCCCGATTTCACTCAACTGCTGAATCCGGCTGTCTACGTGGGGGGTATCACAATTGCCGTGGTCGCGTCACTTGAAACTCTGTTGAACCTTGACGCAGTCGATAAGCTCGACCGGAAGCAACGCTTGTCACCGCCCAGTCGTGAGTTGCTGGCTCAGGGCGTGGGCAACGTGGCATCCGGGCTGCTGGGCGGTCTTCCCGTGACTTCAGTCATCATTCGTGGCTCCGTGAACATTAACGCCGGGGCGGAGTCAAAATTCTCCGCGATTTTCCATGGCATCCTGTTGCTGGTCTGTGTCGCGGTGATGCCAGCTTACCTGAACGAAATTCCTCTTTCGTGCCTCGCCGCGATTCTGCTGCTCACGGGATTCAAGCTTGCCAGCCCTAAGTTGTTTCGCCAAATGTGGTCCGAGGGTTACTACCAGTTCCTGCCATTTATACTGACTCTGATTGCGATCGTGCGGACGGATCTCCTGATCGGTATTCTGATCGGCCTTGCCATCAGCCTCATATTTATTCTGTACAGCAATCTGCGGCGACCAATTCGCCGCATCCGCGAGAAGCATGCGGGCGGTGAAGTGCTGCACATTGAACTGTCGAATCAGATGAGTTTTCTCAACCGAGCCGCTCTGGAAAGCGCCATGCGTGAGGCACCGCGAGGCAGCCGCCTGTTGCTCGATGCGCGACGCACGGATTACATCGACCCGGATGTCCTGAGTCTGATTCGGGAGTTCAAGGACGTGACTGCTCCGGTTCACGGTATTCAAGTCCACTTGCTGGGGTTTCGCAGTCACTACTTGCAGGATGATCTTGTTGAATCAGTCGATTTGACACCTCAGGAACTTCGCGATCAACTGACGCCGAAGTTGGTCCAGGAAATACTGGCTGAAGGAAACGCGAGATTTGTTGAGGGACATCCTCTGGATCGCGATCTGCGTCCTCACGGCGATCCGGTTGGCCAGGAGCACCGGGCGATGGCTGCCATTTTCACCGGCATTGACTCGCGAACGCCCGTGGAAATGGTTTTTGACCTTGCACTCGGTGATGCGTATGTCGTCCGGATGCCAGGCAATGTTGTAGGGCCTGGGACAGTCGGCGGACTTGAGTTCGCCGTGATAAACGGAGTACAACTGATCGTGGTCATGGGGCATGCGGAAAGCCGATTGGTGACTGCTGCAATTCGACGGCGAGCATCCCTGACCAGAGACGACGAAGTGGACGACTGCATGAATCTGAAGTCGGTGCTTGATGAGATCGCAATATCCATCGAGGCGTCGGACGCCGAACGTTATGCCCGGCTGAGCGATGTAGAGAAGCACGATCTTGTCGATACGATTTCAAGGCGACATGTCGCCCATGCTGTTCAACAGATACTGCAACTCAGCCCGACCATCAGTCAAGCCGTCGCGGCAGGTCAATTGATGATCGTCCCGGCAATGTACAACGTGACCTCTAAACGCGTCGAATTCCTCGAATAGCAACGCTGCTTTTGCGGAGCAAAAGGCGATACTCAACACACCACCGTCCCCCCGGAGAACAGACAATGACCGAGACGACCACTGCCCATGATTCATTCCTGGAGAAGCCGCGTGATCTGCGTGCCGCCACGAGACGTCAGAGTGTTCTGGCAGGTGTAGCCGTGGCCATGGTTGCGGTGCCTTTATGCGTGGGAATTGCCGCCATCAGTCCCGGAGTGCCGCCCTGGGCCGGGATTCTCAGTGGCATCATCGGCGGGATTCTGGTTGGCAGTATCAGTCGTTCCCGGACGGCGATCACCGGGCCTACGGCCGGGTTGACGGCCGTGGTTGCCACACAGTTGGCCGTGCTCGGATCTTTCGAGGCGCTACTGCTGGCAGTAATGATTGCCGGACTGCTGCAGATCATCCTGGGGTGCGTAAAAACCGGGAGCGTGGCGGCATTCTTCCCGTCGTCTGTAATTCGGGGACTCCTCTTCGCAATCGGCATCATCCTGATTCTGAAGCAGATCCCTCACGTCCTTGGCCACGATACAGACCCCGAAGGCGAAATGGCGTTTCTGCAGCCGGACCGTGAGAATACGTTCTCCGAACTGGCTGAACTCACTCGCGATATCCATCCGGGAGCGGCGGCTGTCGGTTTGGTGTCGATTGCTCTGATGCTGGCATGGAGCCGCGTGCGCATGCTTCGGCGGTTTCCTGTCCCTGTGCAGCTTTTCGTGATTGTCCTTGGCATCGCGATGAACCTGCTGTTTGAAAAGATCGGCGGACAATGGAGCATTCAACCCATTCACCTGATTCAGTTGCCGACGCTGGACCCGGAGCGGGGAGTTCTCGGGATCCTGACGTTGCCCGCATTCAGCCAATGGAATAATCCTTTGGTCTATCAGGCCGCGTTTTTCATCGCTCTGGTGGCATCACTGGAATCGCTGCTGGGTCTCGAATCACTGGCTAAACTCGATCCCGACCAACGGAAGAATGCCCTGAACCGTGAACTGGTGGCGCAGGGCAGCGGAAATCTGTGCTGCGGACTCTTGGGTGGACTCCCGATTACGGTTGAGATCGTCCGCAGTTCCACCGGGCTGCATTCCGGTGGTCGGTCGCGTGTGACGATGATTACGCAGGGAATTTTGTTACTGCTGGTGATCTTTGTTCCGTCCATCGTCAACGGCATTCCACTGGCCAGCGTTGCTGCGATCCTGTTGTTCACCGGGATGCGACTTTGTGACCTCCGTGTTTTCCGGCAGATGTGGAAATCCGGGCGTTACCAATTCTTGCCATTCATGGCCACGATCATTCCCATTATCCTCTCAGACCTGTTGGTTGGCACTCTGATCGGGCTTGCGATCAGCGTCACGTTTATTCTGAACAGCAATCTGCGCCGGCCTCTCAGACGTGTTCTGGAACGGCATCTTGGTGGTGAAGTGCTGCACATTGAGCTGGCGAACCAGGTGAGTTTCCTTAACAGGGCCGTGCTGGAAAATACACTCCGTGAAGCTCCCCGGGGGAGTCATGTGCTGCTGGATGCCCGAGGAACTGATTACATCGACGCCGACGTGCTGAGTCTGATTGAGGAGTTTCGTACGGTGACAGCTCCCGTGCAGGGAGTTCAGGTCAGTCTGCGAGGCTTTCGTCAGAAGTATCTGCTTGAAGATGAGATTCGTTACGTGGATTATTCGACTCAGGAGCTGCAGCAGCAGATGACACCGCTGCAGGTGCTGCGAGTGCTCAAAGAAGGCAGCGAACGATTTCTGTCCGGCCATCACCTGACGCGTGATCTGCGACGTCAGTTGAATGCGACGGCTGTGGGACAACATCCGCTGGCCGTTGTGCTCAGTTGCATCGATTCCCGCACGCCCGTCGAACTGGTTCTGGACCTGGGTCTCGGCGATGTGTTCAGCGTTCGGGTAGCCGGAAATGTGATCAGTCCCAAGGTTCTGGGAAGTATGGAATATGGCTGTGCCGTGGCCGGGGCAAAAGTTGTGCTCGTAATGGGGCATACTCGCTGCGGTGCCGTCGGAGCGGCCGTGTCGCTGTCAGGGTCAGCGACGTCGATCGAAGAAGCGACCGGCTGTCAGCATCTGAATGCGATTCTGCAGGACATTCAGGCTCATTTTGACCCCGCCACGCTTGGTAATCTGACGTCGCTCAATGATTCCGATCGTCAGACACTCGTTGATGGTGTTGCGCTTTCCAATGTGAAGCACATCGTTGCCGACATCCTGGTCCAGAGCCGTACGCTGGCGAAACTTGTTGAAGAACGGCAAATTGCAATCGTAGGATCGATGTACGATGTCACAAGTGGCAAGATTCACTTCATTAAAGAGTCGGCCGTTGGTCTGTCGGAGGAGGAACTCGACAGCGTCCTGTCGCCGAGTATGCTGTCGTCGAAGACTTAAAGATCCAACTGCGGAAACGCGGACAACTCGGCTGATTTGGGATTCCGCCACTTATTCCTGCAGTTCAGAGTTACGGGTATCCCCGCATCAGTTTTCAAGCATCGCCAGAAACTCATCTTCCGTCAGCACTTTGACACCCAGCTCCCGAGCCTTTGTCAGTTTGCTGCCTGCCGCTTCGCCCGCGACCACGAAGTCCGTCTTCTTTGAAACGCTGCCGCTGGCTTTGCCGCCGTGGTCGCGGATAAGTTGTTCGATTTCGTCGCGTTTGAGACGCACCATTGTGCCAGTGACGACGAGTGTCTTGCCAATCAGTTTCCCTTCCGCAGGCACGCTGGAACGATCGATCGGCTGACCGAGATTCAGGCCGAGTTCCCTGAGTTCATACACCAGCCGAATCCCGTACTCGGACTTGAAAAAACGATGTACGGACGCGGCAATGACTTCGCCGATTTCATCGACTTTGGACAGTGACTCTTCTGACTGCGCTGCGATCTCATCGATCGTGCCAAAGGCTCGTTCCAGCGTTCGCGCGTTTGTCTGGCCAACATGGCGGATGTTGAGTCCGGTCAGCAGGCGCCACAGCGGTTGCTGCTTTGAGGCGTCGATCCCGTGCAACAGATTGTCAATCGATTTTGTTCCCTGACGTTCCAGCTTCAACAGGTCCTCACGACGATCAGCAAGCCGATACAGCGACGGGATACCATCGACAAGTCCCTCCGCAAAAAGCTGTTCGATCAGTTTTTCTCCAAGCCCGTCGATATTCATTGCCGGACGTGACGCGAAGAAAATCAGCGTCTCACGCACTTGCGCGGGGCAGGCCGGATTCGGACAGCGAATGTAGACTCCGCCTTCATCTTTCTGCAGTTCGGCAAAACATTCGGGACATTGCGTTGGAAAGATGTACGGCTCCTCGGCGCCTGTGCGAGCCGCCTCATTCACTCGCAGGACATGCGGGATAATCTTGCCAGCCTTCTCCACGACGACCAGATCGCCAAGCAGAATCCCCAATCGATCAAGCTCGTCTCGATTGTGCAGACTGGCGCGGGAAACAGTCGTCCCTGCGATTTCCACAGGTTCCAGTTCGGCCACCGGCGTCATCGCGCCGGTCTTGCCAACTTGAATGGTGATGCCGCGGACTCGAGTCTCCGCTTCGTAGCGTTCCCATTTGTAGGCGCGCACCCAACGCGGACTTTTGGACGTGGCACCGAGTTGATCACGGTCCGCCAGCGCATCAAGTTTGATCACCAGTCCATCGACTTCAAAGGAAAGTTCCGGAACTCT
>JAYTAK010001150.1:0-6242 GCA_043737515.1 Candidatus Kuenenia sp.
GGGGGCTAGCGCCCTGCGGCTGATCTGAACGGGGCGTAAAGTTCGTAGTCCCGCCTTTAGGCGGAAATTCAGCCTGGCTCGCCATCGACATTCAGCCCACCTTCCGGCTAAAGCCGGGACTACAAGCGAATCTCGGACAGTCGAAGTAAGAACAAAGTCTGTTGTTATGATAGATCAAATCATTCAGCAACGCCAGAATGCGAATCCTGTGCACCTTGGCAGCTTGCCTCGGAGAAGTCGCGTGACGCGAGGTACTCGACTCGGAGTGTGACGCGACGTACGATGCCGTTTCAATTCCCTGGTCTCTATCAGCAATCAACATCACATCCTTGAATTCTTCGTCTGCCAAAAACTGCCGCGTGTTGTCGTTGATTCCGCCGATGACACAATTGAACACGCCCTATCCATCGACGGCCTACATCACCGGATTTCTGCGATCGCGCGGCGTTGATGCTGTGCAGGACGACCTGGCACTCAAACTTGTGCTGCACCTGTTTTCTGCGACGGGACTTGCCGCGATCCGCGAGCATATCCGTGCAGTCAGCAACATGACGCCAGCGGCAGTCGTCCAGCACTTCTGCGAGGATTTCGACCAGTATCATTCGACCATCGGCCGGGTAATCGCGTTCCTTCAGGGGCGTGACTCCACGCTGGCCCATCGCATTAACTCACGCAGTTTTCTTCCCGAGGGTCCCCGCTTTGATGCGCTGGACGTCTACGAAGGCGACGATGAAGGCGACGATGAAGGCGGTGGCGATCCGCTGAGCTGGGCGTTTGGTTCGCTGGGCATGCAGGACAAAGCGCGGCACTTTGCCACGCTGTATTTGAGCGATATCGCCGACGTCCTGCGGGAAGCTATCGATCCTCGCTTTGAATTTGTACGCTATGCAGAATCACTCGCTGCCAGCCAGCCGACATTCGAACCACTCGCTGCGGCGCTGGCGGCTCCGCTGAATCTGGTGGACACCACGCTGCGGGACCTGACCCTCGAATCCATGGCGCGGCATCAGCCGGATCTGGTGCTCATCTCGGTTCCGTTTCCCGGCTGCATGTATGCGGCGTTTCGGATCGCGCAGACAATAAAACTGCGACATCCCGGGATTGTGACGGCACTGGGCGGAGGATTTGTCAACACGGAATTGCGTACACTTGCTGAACCTCGCGTATTTGACTACTTCGACTATGTGTCACTCGATGACGGTGAACGTCCGCTGCTGGCATTGCTCGAACACCTGCGTGGCGAACGCCCGCAGTCGCAGCTTGTGCGGACATTCGTGCGAAGCGGAGAACCGCCGACCGTTGCCTACATCAACTCCGGCGAACCCGACATTCCTTTTGCGGAAGTCGGTACGCCGACATGGGACGGGCTGCCGATCCGCGACTATTTATCGACGCTGGACATGCTCAATCCGATGCACCGGCTCTGGTCCGACGGTCGCTGGAACAAGCTGACGGTGGCTCATGGCTGCTACTGGAAGAAGTGCAGTTTCTGCGATGTCACTCTGGATTACATCGGCCGATACGATGCAGTCGCCGCGTCCACGCTGGTCGATCGTGTCGAAGCCATTGTGCAGGAAACCGGCCAGACCGGATTTCATTTTGTCGATGAAGCGGCTCCGCCCAAAGCGTTGAAAGCGATGGCGGAGGAATTGCTGCGACGCAACGTAGTGATTTCGTGGTGGGGCAATATTCGCTTTGAAAAATCCTTCACACCCGAACTGTGCGAACTGCTTGCAGCCAGCGGCTGCATTGCGATTTCGGGCGGACTGGAGGTTGCATCGGATCGCTTGCTGAATCTGATGCAGAAAGGCGTGTCAGTGGCCCAGGTGGCACGCGTGACACGAGCGTTCAGCGATGTCGGCATTCTGGTTCATGCCTATCTGATGTACGGTTTTCCGACTCAGACAGTTCAGGATACCGTGGATGCCCTGGAATATGTGCGGCAAATGTTTGCAGAAGGCTGTATTCAGTCGGGCTTCTTTCATCGATTTACCTGCACGGTCCATTCACCTGTGGGAAAAAACCCCGAGGAATACGGGGTGAGCCTTATTCCATTGCCGCCGGTGACGTTCGCAAAAAACGATATTGGATTCATCGATCCGACCGGCGTTGATCACGATGCGCTTGGTACGGGCTTGAATAAGGGACTCTACAACTTCATGCACGGCGTGGGTCTGGATGCCGATATTCGAAGCTGGTTTTCCGGCCGTGTTCCGCGATCAAAAGTGCCCCGAGATTTTATTCTCAGAGCCCTGCAGGCGGCGAATCAGTGATAGGGTCGATTTTCGGCGATCGCCTGTCCCTGGAATTCATGGTGGGCCACGGTCGAACCCTCAACGCGGATTCGTTATAGTCCATCGGGCCGGTCGATTTCTGGCTCAAGAAAAGGGAAGGAGCGATCTTGCGAGGCACCCGCGTGGCCGTTTGTATGTTCGTTCGTGCCCCCTGTCTGAATGCATCAATCAACAACTCAGGATCAATGGAAAACAAGATGGTCAAAAAGAATACGAGTGGTCGGAAACCCGGCGGAGCAGCGGAAACGGCAGTCGCTCAGGACGCCGCAGAACAGTTTGAGGCTCCGGACGCCGCGACAAGTGCCACACCTTCCGACGAGGCGACGCCTTCAAAGACCAAAGCAAAAGCCAGAGAGGAACAGCCATCCAACAGCAGCGTGGGAATTTCGGACATTCGCAAAGCGGTTGCTTTTACCAATTCCGTTGGCGGACTGGAGAACGCCCTCGCCCTGCTTCAGATTCTGAAGGTGGCAAAGGAAGTCCAATAGCGCACGAAAAGTGTGGAACGGCGATTTCCACACGTCTCCGTGAACTCAGGTTTCGGTTCGTCGGTGAGTTTTGGCATTTTGATGACAAGCTGGAAGCGTATCCCACGATTTTGATGACAAGCTGGAAGCTTATCCCACGATTGTCGCTACTCGGCGATGCAGAACAGGTGCTGCTCGCCGCGGATGAAGAGCTGATTATCTACCGGTGCCGGAGTGGCATCGACGGTTTCGCCGACGCTGTTGGTCGCTTCAATCTGCAGGTCGTTCGCGTCTTTGATCACCACGGTGGTGCCATTGCGTGACGTCAGGTAAACGTGACCTCCAGCGGCGACGGGAGATGCATAGATCGTGTCGAGGTCCGGGACGCGGCTGGCCATGTAGTATGGTTGACCGGTTGCGGCATCGACGCACGACAGTTGTCCGGACTTGGCCTTATGGAAATAGATTCGCCCGGACGACAGCAGCGGCGAACCAATGTCAGGCGTATCCTTATCGATTGTCCAGACGACGCTCTTTGTGCCCTGAATGTCGCCCTTGCCGTCCATGCGAAATGCGCCAAGGAACGATCCCTTGTGACCGCTGCCGACAAACACCAGGTCTTTGTCCGCAACCGGTGATGCACAGGGACGTTCTGTCTGGCCTGCACAGCGCCACAGCTCTTTTCCGGTCTCCAGGTCATAACTTCGAGCACAGGTCTGGCCATTCATGATGACCTGTTTGCGACCTGCATGCTCCACAACCAGCGGTGTCGCCCAGCAGGTTGGCTCATCGCGATCCGTCTTCCAGATCGTCTTGCCCGTGAGTTTATCGAGCGCATACAACGCTGATGGTCCTTCATGGTCCCAGGGCACCAGAATCATTTTGCCTTCGAGGGTGGGCGAACTTCCTTCGCCAAAGCTGTTACGCGTTTCCATCTTTGGAAAGTCATCGCGCTTCCAGACGAGATCACCGTTCATGGCATAGCAGTACAGACCGCGCGATCCAAAATGGGCGTAAACATGCTGGCCATCGGTGCAGGGAGAGGCGGATGCGAAACCGTTGGTGTTGTGAGTCTCCTGATGCGGCTTCGCCACGACGGCTGTTTTCCGCCAAACCAGTTTGCCGTCCTTCCGGTCATAGCACAGCAACTGGAATTCCAGCGTCGTCAGGCTGCGTGCGTTTCCGCCGTCTTTGGAAACGGCGGTCGTCACGAAGACCTGATCTCCCCAGATCACAGGCGACGAGGAACCAATACCGGGGACTGCAACTTTCCATTTGACGTTCTTAGTGCTGCTCCATTCCGTGGGTGGAGTCGCCGTCAAGGCCGCACCGTTTCCCGTCGGCCCACGCCAATGCCCCCAGTTGTCGGCCAGCGCCACTGGACACATCAGGACAAATAACAGAGCAACGCACGTTTCAATTCTTCGCATTGGAATTCCCGAACGAATATCAATTGGGATCTGAAAACATGTGACAAAAATCAATGTAGACGTCACTCTCCGAGCGACGCTGCCCGAAAACGCGCGCGTTTTCGGACTCTGCTTCATCACTCAGAGAGTGATGGCTACTTTTGTCACATGTACCTTCGAAATGAAGAAGCAGGACACATGTTATGGCAGCACTATGGCGAATCGTACAGAGTGCATGCGAAAATTGGCACTTTCGATGAACTGTTGCCACTTTGGGGGTAAATCGGTTGAATGGTGGTCGGCCTGCGATTCGCTGAGGTGCAGCGGCGCGAGGTAGCCTGCGGCAAAACCGCAGGTCAGTGGCTCAACCCCAACGGGGTTTGACAACAAAACCTGGGGTCCGAACTGAATGGGCTCGCTCGCCTTGCCGCGATTGTACAACTGCTGCACGGCTCGCAGAATCGGAACGGTGCGGCTGCGACATTCCAGATTGAGCGGCACCTGATCGATGGGCTGACTATCCAGTCGAAGTTGAGTTGAGTATCCTTTTCGCATCCTTGGCTCCTCGAAGAGTTGAGTGAAGGAATTCCGTTTTGCTGACATTTTCCATCAACTCTACGGTTTCCCATCTCATCTTCGCGGAGCCTTTTTTTGACTGACCAGCTTTGCGTATGCTCATACATATTTGAAAACAGACACGAGCTACGGCTATGGATGAGATGTTTATCGTGTAACGGCAATACCGTTCAAAAGTAGCAGACACACTCCGGGTGCCATTGGCACAGAATCAGGGGATTTGACATGAATGCAGTTGTACGAGTCGTTTCGATACTTGTGGCTCTGCTTTCGAGTCTGTGCAGCAATGCCCAGGAAGCTGCGCAAATCACGCTTGATTCAGCAACCCGTGAGAAATGCCTGGATGTCCTGCGTGCCGGAATGCGGGGCGAGGAATTCTGGCCGTCCATGCATGCTGCCGAAGGTCTGACTTTGGGAGGTCACGGGCTGGAAGTCATCGAGTACCTGACTCCGAAACTGAAGACGGAAACTGACGATCAGCATCTGTGCGGCATCGCGCGTGAAATTGTGCGAGCCGGGGATCGTTCTGCGGTTCCGGTGATGCTCAATATCCTCAGTGGCGACAAAAGCTACGGGCATGTGCATGCCGCTGAAAGTCTCTTCAAGGTGTTCGAAACGGGTGATGGGCAATCCATGCGGCGTGCGCACGCCCAGAGCGACAACGTTAAACTGAAACTCATGGCAGCCGGAGCACTGGTGCGAGGCGGAGATACTGCGGCGCTGCAAACCGTGCGGGATTTGCTGGGTGACGGCGAGCCCCAGAATTACGCCATAGCCGCATGGGCGTTGGGGCAGATCGGCGACATTAGCGACATCTCGCGACTCAAAGCACAGTTGCCTCGCTGTCCGGATGCCGCGACCCGAGCGAACTTCGAACACGCACTGGCGGTTCTTGGCGATCCCGACGGGCTGCAGTCACTGCAGAAGAATCTGACCAGCACCGACAACTCAATCCGAACCTATGCGGCCACATTCGCCGGCGATGCACGAGCCACTGCTACGGTGGATCGTTTGAAGGCGATGCTGGAAGATCCGTTTCCCGACGCACGCATTCGGGCGGCACAGTCGCTGATGGTTTTGGCCGGCCCGACAGTGCTCCCTTTCAAGGTGCAGGCCAGTCCTGTGCTCAAGGAACTTAACGCACAGTCCTGTTGGTTTCATCCTCGCGTCGCAGCAATACCAGGTCACGGCAACGCGGACCAGCCAGCCGTCGTCATGACAATTCAAAAGCACCTTGGAGTCAGTGACCATTACTCCGGCTTGTACTTCCTGCGAACCGACGATCAAGGCCGGACATGGACCGGTCCGACGGAAATCCCGGAGCTGGCCTCGCGACCGGGCGACAACAACGAAACGATCGCTGCCTGCGACGTCACACCTGGTTGGCTGACACACAGCGAAAAACTTCTCGCGATCGGCGTCAAGCTGCGCTACGGCCCGAAGGGAGAACAACTCGTCGATCAGCCGCGGTCACACGAATGTGCTTACGCGACCTA
>JAYTAK010001151.1:0-6240 GCA_043737515.1 Candidatus Kuenenia sp.
CGCCGGCGAGCTGTCAACGCTCAGTGAATTCCGTCGCGAAGACGGACGATTCCGCTTCGGCTCCATGCGTGAAGTCAAGACCACGTCATTGAACACCGCGTTCAGCCTGCACAATGCTCCGCGGGAGATTGACTACATCTCCATCGATACGGAAGGCTCTGAACTGGAAGTTCTGCAGGGACTCGATTTTAACAAGTACAAAGTCAGCTTCCTGACAATCGAGCATAACTTTGTGGCGGGCAAGAAAGAAGCATTTGCCGAGTACCTCGCTCCATTCGGATTCAAGCCGGTGCTGACCGAGTTTTCCAATCAGGATATCTGGCTCGTCAACGAAATGCGTTAACTCAGAGAGTCCGCACTGAACCTTTTCCTGCGACGATAGAATGACGCGCCGGTGACACCAGTTCACGTATTCTATGAGAAGGCTGCGGGACAATTGTACCGCCGCGTCGCCGGTGAGTTTCCGCTCGTGTTCTCCAATGCCTGCCTGGACGAAGACTGCCAGGCCGACAGCGGATGGCTGGTCTTCTGCGTTCCAAACTCCGGCGAACTCCGCACTGTGATTCCGTACGAACGGCGTGCAATCTGCATCAATGAGCCGTCGGCGATGAACTGTCTGCCGTTGTCGTTTCTGAATCAATTCGGGCTCTTAATCTCACCTTATCGGGTTCCTGGCTTTCGCGGCCAATGGTACGAAACTCACACCGGCCTGCCCTGGTTCTTCGGCGCGAAGCTGGAAGGCGGCGGACTGTCCCCGACAATGTCGCTGGATGATCTGAAAAATCTGGAGCTGCCTCAGAAGTCGAACACCGTTTCTGTGGTGCTGTCGCGGAAAGTCTTCCACGACGGCCACCGACGACGACTGCGACTGCTGGAACTGTTAAAAGAGCGACTGGGCGATCAGCTCCTGATCTATGGGCGCGGCATTCGTGAAATCGATGATAAGGCTCAGGCGATTCTGCCGTCAGAACTGCATCTGTCGCTGGAGAACACGGCCGAGAAATCGTACTGGACGGAGAAACTTTCCGATGCCTTTCTGGGATACGCTCTGCCCGTGTATGGCGGTTGTCCGAACATCCACGACTGGTTTTCCCCGGATTCGATGCTGATCATTAACCCGGACGACGCTGAAAGTACATGTGCCGCCCTGCGGATGGCTCTCGACAGCGGACTTTACTATCAGCGACTCACCGCCATCCGCGAAGCTCGGCATCGTGTCATTCATTCCGAGACCGTGTTTCATGTGATCTCCCGGGCGATCGCAACACACCCGTCATCCGCGCCGAATCTCAGCCGCGCCGCCACGATTGCTCCGCCCGGCAAAGGCAGCTTCGCCGATCGGCTGCGGCGAGAATCAAGACGCATCTTCCACCAGATCACCTTTCGCAGCCGGCTTGAGAAATAGGCTGTCAACATGCCTTCTGCGGCACTGGTGCTCTGTCACTTTTGCTTTGACGGATGGGGTGGCCGGGGCTGGACTGAGCGGAGCGAAGGAAGCCCCGGGGTTTCGGGCTATTGCCCTCCAACCCCGGCCACCCCGAAGTCAAATGCTGACCAGGCACTCGGAATCATCGCAAGCAAGCCTGTAGGCCGGACCAAGCGCAGCGCCGTTCCGGCAGGTGTTTCGTAATTGCCGGAACGGCGCTGTTTAACCGCGTGGGCAACGCCCCGCGCGTGGGAGTCCGCTCAGCATGACGCTGAAATCGCAGCCCGCTGGGCACGCGGTTAAACAAGTCTGTAGGCCGGTATCCGGCACGCAGCCTTCATCACAGCCTGAGCCACTGCGGTGGCACAAGGGATTGGTCGCTTCGGGATGGATCGTTGAACCAGACTTTGGGAGCAATTACGATTCGATCCGGATTGCATCCCAGCCAGGCACCCCACCAACTGAAGCTGCTGTTCGCGACAATGTGATGGTGGCATGCCGCCATGAGTCTCAGGTCTTCGTAGTTATGCGCGTCATCATTGTGACGGACGTACCGCGTGGGAAATGGCAGATGGAGATTCTCAGCGACCCAAGTCGGGTCATCCGAGAACACATAGAACGTACATGGCTGTGAGACGCGCCGAGCCATTTCATGGGCGGCATCCAGATAATACTGCAGCGAACAGGTTCCGTGGACGCGACTGGCTTTGGGGTCTGCCACATAATCTCCGCGACGGACATGGATTGAAACGGAAACGCCTGCGGAGATTTCCGAAAGCCATGCCGGATTTTCCCCGGACGGCGGAAGGCGTATGACAAGATCGTTGCGGATTATTGAAGCAACATCTGCGAAATATTTTTCGCTCTGCCAGTAACCATGCAGATAAGCGTGCGGACCGGATTCAAGGATACCGGGGTCAAACAGGAGTGACCGCTGCTCGCGGACAAATCTCAGTTCGCGACCATGAGTCCACTGCCAAAACAGAAACTGAGCCCACCGTTTGCGCGGCGGCGGCAGAATCGCTGAAGCTTCCGGAAAATCCTGAGCCAGCGTGAATTCTGCGGCAAAGAGTGGCAGGCAAAACGTGCGAAACTTGTCTCTATGAAATACGCGGTCATCGATCACAAGTCGTTGCTGGTTTCGAATGGCCAGCGCTTTGCCGGTGGCGAATTGAAACAACTGATTTCCCAGCCCGCCGCTCAGCCGAACGATAATCATGAGTGGCGTTCCTCACAGGTCAGGTCGAGACAGATAAACCTGCATCTCCGACAGCTCATGGGCTTTTCCGGATGGCCTTCACATGCCATCCGAAAGTCATCAGTTCACTCGATTTGCGCCGCGTGGCGGGTCCGTCCATCGCCGCCATCAGCCGGATCAGCATGCGTGCGGTTAACATGACGACAAAGCTCAGGGGATCAATCAGCCAGCCGCTGTAGCGCTTTCGCACGGACGGAATCCGGCCCAATTCCTGATCCATGAAATCAAAGTAACCGCCGTTCGGAAGCAAGATCTCGATGGTGCAGCCCAGGCGATCCAGGTGATGGCGATAGAAGTATTCCGAGAACCCTGTCGCGTAGTGATAAGGAGCAAAATGGGTCATGCTGACGAAGGGGGCCGTGATGATGACAGAGCCTCCCGGCTTGACAAGCCGCACGAGCTTCTCGACAGCTCGGACCGGATCCGTGACGTGTTCGATCACTTCGGTGCAGAGGACAGCATCAAAGAGTTCCGTTTCCGGAATGTCGTACAGATCACAGACAAAGTCGAGCTGATGAAAATCCCACTGCTGAGTGTGCAGGCCCTTGGTGTTGCCTGCGCCGTCATACTGAGCAATGTCCTGAGCCAGATATCGAAGATGCTTGCAGTGTTTCTTGTACGCACATTCGCCCGCGCCAACGTCCAGCAGAGACTTTCCGGCGGGGATGGCTTCGAGTGTCTTCTGGATCCAGATGTTTCTGGAGTCCGAGTTCTTGATACGTAACACACAATACCTTTTCGTTGTGCTGGAACCGTTAGGCGGCCTTGCGAGCACGAAATTGAATCCGGGCTCGGTAGATTGGTCGCAGGATTTCTCGGCGAAGCCTTTCGTGCCACGGTCTGCCTTTGCCGCCCAGTGTGCTGCCACCGATTTGCTGCGAGATTTCACTGACGACTCGCGGCAGCACGACCTTGATCGGCACACCCGTCACCCATGTCAACTGCAGAAACGCATCCACGGGCCTGTCGATACACGTTGTCAATTCAAGCAGACGCTTTGCGGCGGCCCAGGTGACAATTTGAGCAGTCGTTCTCAAAGGAGCCGGTCGCGGCTGAATGAGAGAGTGCTTGTCATCGCGGACGACGACAGGACCGAATGAATCGATATCGCGTACCTGAAACTGGATGTAGTCGCCCGCGACCATGTTTTCCAGGACGAAATCAATCGTTTCACGCAGACTGTCTGCATCAAACGTGACGTCGTCTTCGACAATCAAGGCCGCATCGAGTTTCTGATCGATAATCGCCTGCCACGCTTTTCGATGGCTCAGGAAACAACCAATCTCGCCTCGACGAAGGACATGCGGATATCGAGGATCGTGAATCCGGCGCTTGTAAATATCGGCAACAGCGTCTGCCGTCATCGCGGTTCCATCGACCGCACTCAAAGCCACGCAGGGCAGGGGCACGTTGGACTCAATCCATCTGGCGTGCGGTCGCCGTTCCACGGCGCGCTCGAGGGTAATCACAAAGGCGGAGATTTTCATGAAGTACAACTCCGTTCGACATCAGGACGCTCTGATAAACGATTCCCTTCCATCCTGTGTTTCTGCATCAGGCGGCACGTCGAAAAAGCAGATCGCAATGGGCTTTCGCGGGTTCCATGGCCGGATTGAATCCGTTGGCACTGAGGAATGATTTCAGTTCGGGATAAAGAACCCCGCCATCGTAAAAGGGCTCTGTGGAGACTTCGCAAACGACAGCATCGACCTCGCTCAGCGTCCGGATGCCACCTTTCAGGACAAGCAGTTCTGCGCCCTGTACGTCAACGACAAGCACATTCACGTTGCCCGCCAGACCCTGGGAGGACACCGCCTCATCCAATGTCAGTGTGGTGAGTTGCTGGACATCGGCTGTTTGCAGCACATGCGGCCAGCGATCACGGAGTTTTTGGGTCGCGGGAAAGAGCGAATCGGACGCTCCTTCGTTATTGAACTGGTAGAACGATACGTCTCTGCCGGATTCCTCAGACAGCAAAGCGCAGAGCGTGCGATGATGGGCGACTGAATTCGCGGCAGCCCCGCTGAAGCTTTCCACAAGCCGTCGATAGGTGTCCGGAGATCCTTCGATCCACAGAATCTCTCGAAATCCCATGCGTTCGTAGAGCTTTCGTTCCTGAGCAAGGTGCGCGCCGACATGCACCAGATTCCTGAGTGGTCGCCCACCAGCAGCCCCTTCGAGGTGAAGGATCGGGTTCTTGCGTTTTGCGCGATTTCGAAAGAAAGAAAACAGCACTTTACATCTCCCTTGCAGATGTTGATGCATGACAGTAAGTCAATGAGCACCTGGAACCAACAGGCTCAACGTCGAATTGCCACAGCTCTGAACTGTGACAGGATCGGGGTCCACGGTAGCATGAATGCGGACAAGAGGTCAATACACCCTCATTGTTCACGCTGACCGCTTGTGAGCAATCTCAATTCTCGATGGTCCAGCAACACCTTTCCGCCTGGCCACGATGAGCCCATCAGCGGAGAATGATTCGTCCATGTCTGCAGATGCAAGAATGTCGTATTCATGACTCCTGAGGACGCTCAGACATTCACTGTGCAGAGAGTTTGAGTGAGTTGAAACTAGCACAAAGTCAATCAACTGCCGCGAAAGCATTGAATGCGCGCCGGTCAGCATCTTGTACTCATGCCCTTGAATGTCGGAGTGAAGAACATGCAGGCGGGACAGCTTTTTCCGAGCACAAAACCCATCCACTGAAATGGTTCTGCCGTGCAGCCATGACCACGAATCTTTGTCGCTTACATACGCTTGCTCAAAGTTTCCCTGCCGCCCATTGGCATCAAAGTTGATTTTGCCTGACTCGATCCGGATCGGGCATGGCTCGACGAGGTGGCACGACGCGGCAGGATGCCTTTGCAGCAGGGACAGCGAGTAAAACGCCCAGTAAGCGCCCAGCTCCAGCATCACCGGCTCGGCAGGCAGATACTCAATAATTTCTGAAAAGGCACGCTCTTCCTGAGGCTCGTGAACACCCCGGCTCGCGATCAGCATGTTCAGAATGCCGTTGCCGTAATAGCCGCGCGCACACACTTTGACGCCGTTGTGCATCTTGATGAACGATCCGCTCAGCTCCCCTGCGTCGGGTACACGAGTGATGAAATCGTTATCGGGACATGCCGTGACGTCGTCGATACGCTGTTGCCAGCCTTGAGGCACTGTTCCGACTGCACTCTTCGTCCTGGCACTGCTCAGCAGCAAACGGCGGGTCGCCAAAGCCTGAGGAAACTTTAGAACTTGCTTAATACCGAAGGGGATCATTCTTTGGAACTCCGCCATACAATGTCTCCTTCATAAGCGTCGGGAAGGACTCTGGTTTGCGCGCGAAACAGACAGACCTCAAAGATGCAGGCTGATCGTCTGTTTCCGGCAAAGTTTGTCAGTGTATTTCAATGTCATTGAGGGTGTTTTTTTAGGGTGCGATCTGTCCAGTCCGTCGCAAGAGGCGGGATTCTGAGTAGTGTTTTGATGCTGTGTCCGGAGTTGCAGATTTGAATTCCTGAGCGAATTGTTTGCTGAACCGAATCGAGTGTTCCCCATCCGGCTT
>JAYTAK010001152.1:0-2730 GCA_043737515.1 Candidatus Kuenenia sp.
TGGTGGGACGACACGAATCGCGATGAACGGCGTCGGAATTCGCCCGACCTGTCTGTGCTCTTTCCTGAAGTGGTCGCGTTGCAGCCGGAAAGCCCGCTGGATATTTCCGCCGTGAATGAATCCTGGTCAGGCACATCGCGTCGCTTGAAATCGGCCTGCTGGCTGGCCCGTATTTTTGGACGGCGCTCATCCTTTGAATGGCGACTGTGGACCGTGCGACATGAAAAGCTCATGATCGTCGCGACCATTCAGTCTCCTGACCGAAGCCCATTGAACCGCGAGTTTCTGAAGCTCTGCGAAATGTTGCTGTCGACGCTGGAACTGGCTGAGCAGCCCGCATGGCCACCGGACGTTTTCCTGAAGCAGGTGATTGATGTGGCTCGACACCATTTTCCGCTGCTGCAAACATCGGCCTCACGCGGCTTTTCGGTGCGACTAGGTCAGTCGGAAATCAGCCTGTCGAATTTTTATCGGATGTATCTGCAACAGCCGCAGAATTTTCGCCGGATCATCGTCCCCGGACTGACGACCGTTGTACGTTTGCAGGAACTCGGGCCGGATCAACTGGCACCATCGCTGGAACAGGTCAGGCAGCGGATTCTTCCGATTCTTTCCGCTGAAGACGATCCGCGTTCCGACGAACGCGTGCAGATGCCGTGGGTGGGCGGTCTGTGCGTTGGTTATGTCGTCGATGAAGATGATTCCTACCGCTACGTTCATCAGAGGATGATCGAAGCATGGAACCTGTCGCCGGATGATCTGCACGAACTGGCTCTGCAGAATCTGCGGCGCTATTCGGCCGCGCATCCGCTGGAAGTGACGATGGTCGGTGATGACGACAATCCGCGACTGCTGATGCCGGTCAAACCGGATGCGTACAACTGTTCGCGTGTGCTGGACCCCGATTTTCACGGGCAACTGCGCGAATTGTTTGGACCGGAACTCATTGTCGGAGTGCCGAATCGTGACTTTTTTGTCGCCGCCACGATGAAAGATCCTGAATTGATTGCACAGATTCGCAAGCGCGTCGATGAAGACTTTTCGACGATGCATCATCCGCTCACTCGGCGGCTGCTGGTGGTGTCAGCCGACGGCGTCAGTGAATACTGTGGCCCGTAACGAACGCCGGATGCCGATACGCGTCGCATTTGTCGGTGGAGGTTCAGGCGGGCATCTGTTTCCTGCCGTCGCGATCGCTCAGGTGTTGCTCAGTCAGAATCCTGAATCTCGCTTTCTGTTTCTGACCAGTCATCGAGCTGTCGATCGACAGATCCTGGCTGCTTCGGGACTGTGTGACAGCTCGCTGCAGGTCGCGCCGTACGTATCGCTGTCGTCCACGCGCGGGTTTTGGAATTCTGCCATGCGATTGCCCTCGCTCTGGCGTTCCCTGCGGCAGGCTCGACGGTTGTTGAAATCGTTTCAACCGGACGTTGTGGTCGGGTTGGGAGCGCTGGCCAGTGTTCCCGGCGTTGTCGCGGCGAGCCGTTTGGGTCTGCCCGTTGTGCTGCTGGAACAGAATTGCCTGCCCGGCAAAGCCACGCGCGTGCTTGCGCGGCGGGCTCGGTTGACGGTGTTCGGGTTGCCGGTGGAGGCAGATCAACTGCATCGCTGGCCGTCGCCCGTACAGACCTGCGGCACGCCGGTGCGCGTCGGGATTCGGACACTGGCAGAGTTGCCCGTGGCAGCGAGCCCCGAGCGAAAACGGATTCTGATTCTCGGCGGCAGTCAGGGATCTCATTCCGTCAATCAGCTCGTTGCGACAGCTTTCGATAACGCACTGCAGTTGCCAGCGGGATGGGAGATCGTGCATCAGACCGGCGAAGCGCAAGTCGCTCAGATTCGCGATCAGTACAAGACGCATGGCATCGCTGCCCGTGTCGAAGCCTTTCTGTCTGACATGCCATTCGAACTCGCCGCAGCCGAAATCGTGGTGAGCCGCGCCGGTGCCGTTTCCATTCAGGAACTGGCCTGTGCCGGAGTTCCGTCAATTCTGATTCCATTGAGCACTGCGGCCGACAACCATCAGATGCTCAACGCCGGGCTGTTGGAACGTTCGGGCGCGGCTTTCGTGATCGACGAAAAAGAAAGTGATGCCGCGCATACGTTTAGGGCAGCATTACAGCAATTGCTCCACGAACCCGACCATCGACTGCGGATGTCCCACGCGATCCGCTCATTCGCGACTCCGGATGCCGCCCTGGAAATCGCCCGCTTGTTGACCGATATCGCTGGTGGAGGTTTCTGAACCGCTGCGGACGGTTCGGAGATTCCTCAGTTCTCTCTTCGCTGCACGCCTCGGATCTCACCGCGCCGGGGCTTTTGACGTTGCGAGTTCAGCAGCATTATACTCCGCGCGGCCAAGACTGACGGACGTTTTTTTGAGTGAGCCGCAAGGCGCTAGCGGGCTGTTGATTTAATCGTAGGGTGCGTGAAGCGGAGCGTAACGCACCATTTTGGGAAAGCGTGAGAAACTGGTGTGTTTCGCTAGCGCTGCACACGGCCTACATGAATCACTAAATCAACAGTCCGCTAGCCGCGGGTTGTGCATTCGGTCAGCACCGGCGGCTAGCGCCTTGCCGCTCACAAAACCTCAAATCTGACCGCGCGGAGTATACATCACGAACGGACGCAGAGCCTGGGCTGTGCGACAAATAGCAAACTGGGAAGAATGCGTTTATTCGACTTTTGTTCCGGGAAACGCCAGGCGGCGCATGCTGGAAAGCGTGGTTC
>JAYTAK010001153.1:0-6234 GCA_043737515.1 Candidatus Kuenenia sp.
CGACTTTCCATCGGTAGAACTTGACGGCTTCAGCGCCATTCTCGGCGAGTGCCTGGCTGACGGTCTTGTTTTCGTCCTTTGCAAAGGTCTGCATCAGCAGGACGCCCTGGTCAGCATAGAACACTTTCATGCGACCTTCCACCATCTTCTCGATGATGTTTTCCGGCTTCTTTGAAGCTCGTGCTTCGGCCATCAGTCGATCACGTTCCGCAGTGACGATTGCCGGATCCAGTTGTTCTGGTTTGGCGACTGAAGGGTTGATGGCGGCGATATGCATCGCCACATCCTTGAGGATGTCCAAAGATTTCGGAGTTCCGGAAGCCACGAACAGTACGCCGGTCTTGTAATCATGATGCACATAGCCACCGACCGGTCCTGTGACTCGGACGATGCGGTTGACGACAATCTTTTCACGAATCTTGTTGACGATTTCTTCGTACTGTTCCTGAAACGTCTGGCCGGCACCGGCAACTTTTTGGGACATCAACGCGGCTGTATCTGCAGCACCGGGTCCGGCGAGAAGCTGATCGGCCATTGCCTGACCGAATTTCTGCATGACTTCGCCCGTAGCGACCGGAGACGATTCGCACTGAATCTCGACCATCGCGGCTTCGGAACCGTCCGGCTTGGCTGCGATAAAGATGCGGCCTTCCGCAGTGACGTTGTCAGCGCGTTTTTCCTGAACCTTTTTGAACATTTCGCGCAGGATCTGCATGGCTTTGGCTTCGTCGCCGCCAGCTTCGGTCAAGGCTTTCTTGCACTCCATCATAGGAAGGTCAGTTTTTTCACGAAGTGCCTTTACGGCAGCGGCAGTAATTTCTGCCATCAGAGTCTCCTTAGTCATGAATCGAGATGCCGCAGGACGGCGTCAAACGGGTTGTTGGTTGAGTGATTCAAGTAGGGTGTGTGTAGCGCCAGCGGAACACACCAGTGCCTCATGCTTTCGAAGAATGGTGCGTTGCGCTCCGCATTCATGCACCCTACGATTAAACCTAACCGCAAGTACCCGCAACCAGCCTTCGGCCACCTTCTCCCCCGAGATCTCGGGGGAGAAGGGACGTTTTGTCAGGCCACTATTGCAGTGTAGCCGAATTCGTGAGAATTCGGGAACGCACGGAATTCTGACGAATTCCGCTACGCATAATTCAACGATTGGGTGAGACACTACACTCGCATTTTCCGCACAGCACTACCGGATTGAAGGCACGGCCTTTGGTTCGTTAGATGCCGGAGCGTCATCCGATTTCTTCTTCGGATCGTCCGGACGCATGCTGCGTCCCTGTTTGATCGCGTCAGTCAGGTGCTGGATGACCAGCCGAATCGAGCGCAGACTGTCGTCGTTGCCAGGAATCGGCAGGTCCACCATGTCCGGATCGGAATCGGTATCAATCAGAGCCACGATTTTTACGCCCAGGAGGCGTGCTTCGTGGACTGCGTTCTTTTCCTTCGACGGATCAACGATCACCAGGCACTCCGGCAACCGATTCATCTCGCGCATGCCGTTCAGGTTGCGGAAGATCTTGTTGTACTCACGATTCAGCGTGGACTGCATCTTCTTGGAGTAATTCTTGATTTCACCGTTTTCGCGGAGAGTTTCAAGTTCTTCCAATCGTTTGAGTCGAGTACGGATCGTACGAAAATTCGTCAGCGTACCACCCAGCCAACGCTCAGTGCAGTACGGCATCTTGCAGTCCTGAGCCAGTTCTTCGATGGCAGCGCCCGCTTGACGCTTGGTTCCCACGAACAGGATCAGACCACCCTGAGCAGCGACTTTGAGCAAGTATTTCTTGGCTCGGATCAATCCGCGGATGGTTTCCTTGATGTCAATGATGTGAATCTGGTTACGACGACCGTAGATGTACGGTCGCATTTTCGGGTTCCAGCGACTGGATCGGTGTCCGTAGTGAACACCCGCTTCCAGAATTTCTTTTACCACAATCTCAGCCATTGCCGATCTCCTGTGATCTGCGGCGGCATGCCGCAGCGAGCAACCCGATTGGGGGCCCGCACAGAACAATTGTGTGAATGTCGAAGCACGAAGTCGCGATTTGACACGCAGCACGTCACCATGAATCCGGAGGTGACAGAATCCGGCGAGACCCCCGCGGGTCCCGGAATTTTGAAGCGGGGAAGGATATCGTTGTTTGCCAGCAGCGTCAAACGGCCTTTCCGAGTGAGAAATATTTGACGTCGGTCGAATCCTCGGGAATTCTGAGCATTTGCGGACAAACTTGCCAGGAATCTCCTAAAGGTCACGAACTGCCTCGGTTCTGGGTTTCGGATTTCGGCATCGTTCAACGAAGTTACTTCGTTGAACGCTGAGCCGCAGGCAACGGCGCAAGGCGTGCTGAGGACAAAGTGGATGCACTGGCCACAGCCGTTGGGCATTCTGCGTGGACGCTGATCTCCAACCTTGGCAACAGTGATCGCCAATATTCGTTATGAGCTTGACCAGTTGCTGTCACGTCAGTGAGAATCCTGCGAGCGATTGACGGCACTCTGTTTTTTGTTTCAACGGTTTCTCTCTATTTCAGTGAAAGACGATTCGATGTTTCTGGCGCGATTCAAGAAAGTCCTGCTCACGTCAGCCGTGATGCTGGGTGGCCTGTGTGGTGTTGCTGCGGCACAAACGGCAGACACAAAGGTGCTGAGTAATCAGATTCTTCCGAAGGACACATATTTTTATATGTCCATGCCCAGCGTGGAGGGATTCAAGGAATCCTTCGAAAAGTCGTCCGGGGGGCGATTGTTTGCTGATCCAGCTCTCGAAGAATTCAAGGCCGAAGTGACGAACGCCTTGAGCAGTGAAATGCAGGACAGCCTGTCCAAGGTGCATGACGCATTGGGTCTGACTGTCGATGAGTTGATGGCGATCCCGACTGGCGAAGTCACGCTCGCAGTTTCCAAGGCCTCCTCGAACAAAATGGGCCTCATCCTGTTCCTGGACTATGGTTCGCATGAATCCGAAGTCCAGGGCCTGCTGGAAAAAGCCAGCGCTGCACTGAATAACGTCGATGAATTGGAAGCTGCCAACGTTGAACATGACGGCACCGAATTGACAATGTACACGGTCACCAGCGACGTCGCCAAACAGACTCCCCTGGCCAAAGAATTTGGCTGGTTCCTGAAAGACGAACGCCTCGTGGTTTCAAACAGCAGTGCACTGCTCAAACTGACGCTCGACAACTGGGCAGGCGGTTCCGAAAAAACGCTGAAGAACAACAGCGTCTATGCCTATATCATGGAGAAGTGTGAATCAACTCCCGGTGCCGGTCTGATGACGACCTACGTCGATCCAGTGGGCATGTTTACGGCATTGGTTCAAACGGGTTCACTGGGTCCGAATGGTGCTGCTGCCGGAATGGCGATCGGGTTCTTTCCGACTCTTGGCATCAATCAGCTCAAAGGCATCGGTTCATCGGGCGAAATGGGAGGCGATGAATTTGAAGGTGTTTCCCGCTCGTTCCTGTATTGCGAGCAGCCACCACAGGGTGCGATGCAGGTGTTTCAGTTGGACATCGTTGACGCTGTTCCGCCATCGTGGGTTAAAGAAGACGCCAGCGTCTGGATGGCGACAAAGTGGAAAGCCGGAGAAGCGTATGCCGCTGTCGAAACACTGTTTGATATGTTCCAGGGTGCGGGTGCTTTTGAAAGCCACATTGAGTCACTTTCAACTCAGGGACCTCAGGTTCATATCAAAAATGACGTGATTGACCAGCTTGATGGAAGAATGCAGATGGTCATGTCGCCTGGCGACCGGACGTCGAAAGCGACTTCGGATGACATGCTGTTTGCCATTGGTGTGAAGGACGACCAGGCGTTCGGTGATCTGCTCAGCAAGCTGACTTCGGACCCGAACTTTCCGGGAGAATCTCGGGAGCTGAATGGAGCGACGGTCTACGATATCGAACCACCTAACGGCCAGAAGATTTCGTTCGCAGTGGCGAACAACCAATTGTTGATCGCGGTCGGTGGAAACCAACTGGAGCAAGCTTTGAGAAACGACAACGACGTCCGTCCGCTGGCCGATTCAGACGACTTCAAAGCCGTCTCGGAACACTTCCCGGAAGGCGCACTGGCGGTGACGTTTTCTCGTCCTGCCGAACAGTACCGGCGACTGTATGACATGCTGCGTGACGGCGACGCGACTGAGAACTTCCCTGGTATGGAAGACCTGTTCTCAAAGATTGACTTCAGCAAACTGCCAGCGTTTGAAGTCATTGAAAAGTACATGGCTCCGACCGGCGGTTACTGGGTCGGCGACGAAAACGGCGTATTGATGGAACAATTCTCCCTGAAGTCTGAATAACCCAGGCAGGTCGTTGCCACCAGCAAAATGCTGCAGTGGAAGCGTCGAACACAAAGGGCTGATCTTTCAACGAAAAGATCAGCCCTTTTTCATGCGCTGACGTGATTATGGCAGCATGGCACAACCATTCAGACTTCGAATATAGACATTGCGATACCAGACTTCGCTGCCATGGTCGGTGAGCATGATTTTTCCGGAGCAATTCTGGCCAAAGCCTGCCGTGTTTTTGAACTTGCTGGCAGCGATTGCGTCGATGAAGTGCTGCGACTCTGTGTGTTCATCGATAATCAGATTTCCATTCATCCAGTGACGAATCCGATTGTTCTGCACAATCACGCGCCCGACGCTCCAGTCATTCAAAGGCAGGTAGCGTCGTTCAAAAACCGGGCTGGACTTTTCAACAAGATCATAAAGTGACGCAGTGTTGTGTTTGGCCAACTGCTTCGGAAACGCAGAGTCGTCCTGAATCTGATACTCTGGTCCCAGCCATGACGATCCATATTCCTGCACGCGGTACTTGATCCCGCTGTTTCCTTTTTCCGAAATCCTGAAGTCGAACCAGAGATCAAAGTTCTGGTATTCAGACTGCGTCAGAATGTTGTCGCCCTTGCCAACAAGATGCAAAGCGCCGTCAGGATCAAAGCTCCATCCTTTTTCGACGGCCTTGCCATCGGGCAGCATCCATTGGTGAAGTGATCGGTCCTGAAGCAGATTCGTGTAGTTCTGGGCGGCAGCGCTGCTGGCACTGCTGACAATAATGCACATGGCGAGAACAGCAAGGAAGGACTTCATTTCATCTCCGGTCGGCTGGCGAGGTAAGATACGCAGTTGTGATCACGAGTTGCGTATGTTGATCATGCTGCGGCCCAAAAGTCACGAATGGGACGACCGGATTCTGATATTTAGTTCATGGGCGAACCCCGCGCCAAGAATTACTGAGTTTTTCGTTCGTCGGAGTTTCGTCCCGCAACGGTCGTGCTGGAACTTTTTTGCAGAGCTTCCGTGACTTCTTTCACGCGGACGAGTCGATCGCGACTGAAACTGGACCATTCGTCGGGCTCATCGTTCACATGGCTTAACGCATCACGGACGTCCTGAATTCGATGGCTCTCCAAACGCTCTTCCAGCAACTGTGAGAATTCAACAACCAGTTTCCGGTAGCGGGCTTCGTCGTACCGGTGAGCGATCATGGCACCGGCTGCGAAGCAGGTGAGCGCGGCAGTGATGACAAAGAACGTGGCAAACCAGTTGCGCATCCAGCGAATGTCGCGGGACTCACCAACAAGCCACCACCACAGCATCCAACTGGTCAACAAGAGGAAAAAGACGGCGCAAAGTATCAACACGGCAACGTTCCAGCGTTCACAGGAATTGACCCAGTCCCTAGCGCCTTCGGCAATTTTCGTCGTCCGGATGTTCAAATCCTGTTTCGGATGACATGATTCTGTCAGGAGACCGATTCGTGACAGGCAAGGTCGTTGCAATCCGTGCGATTGGGCGGATCGGTCAAGCAGCCAACTCAGCGAAGCGCAGCGATCAGGAATCCGCCATGACCAATCAATCCGGCATCAAATGGGAACCACAACCTGTCGGTGCCGGGTGGATTTCCATGCAACTCGACAGATTTCGCCGCCAGCATCCCGACGTGTTATCCTTCGAAGAGCTGCTGCGCGAACGAACGGGCACACGCATCATCGACTGGATCGATCACCTGCATCTGAAGTCAGTCGCAGGAATTGAAGCCGCCGGATTCGTGCAGGCGGCTGATGGCTGGTACGAGCATCCCGGCGCACTGCTACCCGTTGTCAAGCAGGGATCCTTTGACCGGATGATGCTCCGCGTAGATTCCGTAAGTGATTTTTACGTGGCAAATTGTCATCGTTTTTCGATCGACATCACCGGCCATCCATTCGACTTGCGGCGTG
>JAYTAK010001154.1:0-6232 GCA_043737515.1 Candidatus Kuenenia sp.
CTCACCACCAGATCCTGAACCGGTCGCTCGATGACCACTTGCGGCGGAAGGTCAGGAATCGCCGTCAGCTTTCCTTCGTTCATCTGCTGATTCGGATACTTCAGACGGTTCCGCAACACGACGCGATAGAATCCGTCACGCAGCAACGGAAATCTACCGGACCACTTTGCCGGATGCCCCAAATCGATGTCTCGTGGCTGGATCTCGCGCATCAGGAACGCTTCGTTCACGGCGAGTTCGGTAATCTCCCGGTGAGCGGGCGGCAGTGATCCCGTCGAACCCCAGATGGCCTGTCCGCCGAAGACCGCAAAGCTAACGCCGTGAATCTTTCCGCCGTCCAGACCCAGATCGCGCGCAGGCACTTCCAGACGAATACGTTTGCCAGCCGACGGCAGATCACCGACGTGCAGTCGGCCTGGCGTATCCGGTTGTCCCTCGCCGATCTTGTCAGCTCCCCAGTACGCTCGATGTTCCCAATTCTTCCCGTCGTGGAACTTCAGCATGATGGTTTCTGGCACCTGATCGGCTGGCAGATACACGTCCGCGTACAAGTTCTCGCCCGGTAACAATTCAAATCCCACCGGAGCGTTTTCAAATCCATGTGAGTGAGCGCCAACGCCAGCCGCGTCCGTATGACTCTTCTGTCCAAGCTGCACTTCATCCCATGCCCAGTTGCCGTGCCCCGCTGCCCCCGCCGGCATCTGGTCCGTGAACCATACGCGCTCTTGCCGATCAGGCACGTCAATGAGCCTGTTGCGGCGTTCGAGGAGTTCAATCTCTCCCTCAGAAGCGTCACCTTCCACATCGACCGAGATTTCAACCGTGCTGTCAACCGGACCAGTCACGTCTGCAGACTGCGGCGGCCCGAGACGCGGTTCAGACACGCCCATGTATGTCGGATAGTGCAACGCGGTCTGCAGTCCAACGATGCGCGGACGATCGAGCATCGTGACGACATATTTCTTACTCCATGTTCCTCCGCCGTAGACGCGATACGAGAAATCATCCTGCAATCCGGTCAGCTTGAAGAACGTCTTATCACTTTCCAGCTCGGGAAAGTTGTAACGCAGTTCCTTATGAATTCCTTCGTGGTCAGTCGTGTGGATTTCGAGCCGCAGTGGATCGCTTCCTCCCGGTGGATCGACTTGACCCTTGAGCAGCACGACTTTGAAATCAATGTCCTCGCCACGTAGAACGTCGCAGTCACCGGGTTCCGTTTGCTCGCCAATCAGCACGTCGTACAAAACACCTGACGCCGGCGGAATGTCGGCAAATGGCTGAAAGATGCGTGCCATTGCTGTTGGCAGGCGATCGGGGAACACGAAGAACGCGACGAGGAAGGCAACAATTGCCACCAGGGCGAAAGCGCCGGAGCGGCGGAGTGTGATCAGGTCGAGGACACGCCTTGGACTAAAATCGCGAACACGTTCCCAGGCTTCATGAATCAGGCGATGATAAAACGCCTGCGAGTGGCGTTGATGAGCATCACTCGTCAGGTCCACGCAGCTCACAAGTCTGTTGTGAATACCGGGCAGTTCCTGCTCGATGCGGCGCGCGACGGTGACCTGCGTCAGCCTGCGGAACAGTGGACGTGCAACGCCGACCACGAAAGCCCAGATCGTCGGGACCGCAATCACCATCAGACCGACAAAACGGAACGCAGGCCACAGCGGGACAGCAAGGTCCAGCATCGTCACGAGCACCAGTGTCGTCAGAAACAGTCCGACAGAAACTCCCAGACCGATCGCCACCCACGTCGAACGCAACAAACGCCGCGTCGTCTGAATCAGACGCTCGAGCTTGCCGGAGAGTGTCGAAATGCTCTGATCGTTTTGAGTTAGTACGTCACCGCTTGACATGATTCATCCTCCGCACAACCAATTCGGCCATCGTATTGGACATCTTTATTTGAGGTCTGGCAGAATGATGGAGGCAGAATGATAAAAAGCATTTGTTTTCGTGACTCATCATTCTGCCCCCATCATTCTGCCCCTTCCTGCAACATTGCTTCGCCACCGTTCACACGTCACTCGCCGATCCCAACAGATTCCCTTACGCCTTTGTCTGATTCGTCTGACTCTCTGCCAGTTCATTAAAATCCGAACCTGTCATCTTGCCCACCCAGCGACCGCGGGCGAGATCTCGAAGTTGTTCACCCGTCGAACGTTTTTCGCCATCGACCGTATGGCCACCGAGCGTTGACAACAGAAACTCGATCCCAATGATTACAAATGTCAGCCAGATCAGTGAGCGCCAGATTTCGCGTTCATCTCCGACACTGCCATAAAGCTGTTGCGCTTCGCCCGATGCATCGACCGACGTGACTTTTGCATCGGGAAACATGCCCTCGATCTGTGGGTGTGTCAGACGCGTGAAGTTGGATTCGGCGGCATCGATGTTGACTGCAAAACTGAGCGTCCCGTGTTCGGGCTGCTCGGCTCGACCACCTTTGACTTCCAGATCGTAGAATCCCTGCTCGACGGTTCGATCAAAGGCACCGACCAACTGCGAATTCGAACGCTGAAAGTTCACGGGCGTCACACGCCCTGCAATGTCTGTGACTTTCCCGGAAGCCGGTGCCCAGTGTTGAGCCACCACGAACTCTGCATTGCCATCCGCCGGCACGACCGCTGGCCCATCCACATCAGCTCGCCGTTTCACGTGACTAATCATTCTGAGCACCAGCGGCACGAACTCCGGCTTCATTGGCAGACTTGACCATTTGGTGTTCATGGGAAACGCACTCACCAGAATTCGTCCATTTCCGTACACGCTTTCCAAGAGAGCCGCTGAGCCATCTTCAAACTGCATCAGCGGCCAGGAGTTACCACCAGCCTCGGGCAGCGTAATCGGAAATTTTCGATAGACGCTGACTTTCGTCAGATACCGCTGATCGCTGTCGGCGAAGACTGCAAAAACCGGGTGAGCGAAATCGATCGCGCCGAATTTCTGGAATGCTTCGCCATTGTTCGGATCGCCGACCGCTGCCGCGAACGCCGCCGCGACAAATTTCTGCTCCGGAATCTCGGGCGACGGAAAAAACTGCTGGTTGTAAACGTCCTGATTCACTCGGTCGCCGGGGAAAATCAACAGCCCGCCGCCGTCGGCCACGAACTGCCTCAACAGTTTGAAATGATCCTGATTGAGTCCGCCGCAGTTTGCGAGAACCACGACATCGGTTCGACTAAGCGTCTCCGCATTGACACCGCTTTCGGCGATTTCCTCAATCGCCAGCGATCGCACAAATTGTCGTGCCTCCGTGAGTTCGTTCGTCTTCGTGGCGTCCGTCTTTGTGGCGTCCGTCTTTGCCGCATCGGGTTTCGCAGCATCGTCGCCATCCGATTCGTCGCCAGGTTCGGCCTCGGTGGCGATCATCGCCGTGCGAAGATAGAGACCTTCATTTTCGAGCGGTTCAATCGCGGGATTTCCATTGACCAGCAACACCTTAATTTGCGGTGCGACATTCATGGTGAACAGGAACTGATCGTCACCCGCAAAGCGATCGGAAGGAATTTCAAATCGCCCCCGCACAACTCCGGCCTGCGTCGGTGTGAAGATGACTTCCACTTCACCGGACTCACCCGGCTTGACGGTCAGCATCTTGCGGGCAATCTCTTTATCGTCGAGGAAGATGCTGACGGGAACGTCACGCGAATCGGATTCAGAAAAATTGGTGACACGCGGACGGAGCCGGATCGGCAGACCAGCGATCGCGCGCTGATCGTCCGGAGCGTCGCCGACGACTGCCATGTTCGGAAGTTCTTTGTTGGAGCCTGCGTTGATGACATACAGTTCGGTTTCCGGCGGAATCAGGTTTTCGCTGTGCCCGTCCTCAAATTCACTCCATCCGCCAGTTTGCAGGTCGGTGAACAGATACACGACCGGCTGCGACAACTTGCGAGCTTCCGGACCGAAGACCTGCGAAAACGCCGCAAACAGATTGGCGCGCGATGGCGTCGCCTTGAGATTCTGAATCTCATTGCGGATGGCTTCAGCATCGGAGGAAAAGCGATTGCAAACTTCGCGGGGCTTCGCGCCGACGCTGATCAGAGTCACGCGATCGTCAGCCGCTAACCGATCGACGACCGTCAGCGCCGCGCGTTTCGATCGTTCAAAAGCCGTGATCCCGTCCGTGACCGCATTCATGCTGGCCGAACCATCGAGCAGGATTACCACATCGCGACCGCTCTTACTGCCGCCAAAGAGCGAACTCCAGTGCTGCACAACCGGCCGCGCGATTGAAAGCACCAGCAGCAGAATGAACAGAGTGCGGAGAAAGGCAATCAGCGCCTCCAGAAACTTCATTCTCCGCCGCTGCTGCACATAGCTGTCAAACAGAAAACGAAACGTGCTGAGTTCAACGGTCTTCAGTCGATGCAGTGTAAGCAGATGGAGCAGAATCGGAATTGCCACCAACGGCAAAAAATACGGCAGCATTCCGAAGTGCAGAAAGTTCATAGCTCATCCGATGCGAGATCGCTTGTCGAGATACGCCGCCAGAAAGCGGTCATAAGGTTCTGTCGTGGGGGCCAGGCTGTAACCGATCTTACGTTCGAAGCAGTCGGCCTTGATTTTTTCGGTAAACGCATTGATGCGTTCCAGATAACGCTTCCGGAGACTCTTCGGGTTCGCCACAACCTTTCCCGCGCCTTCCATATCCTTGAATCTGGTGATTCGATCGTACGGAAAATTCAGCTCGGCATCGTCCATCGTATGGATCACCATGACTTCATGGTTGTTGTGCCGGAAATGCTGCAGGCCGTTGGCAATGTGCTCTTCTTTGTCGATCAGATCACTAATCAGAATGATCAAACCACGTCGCTTGATCCGATCAGCGGCTTCGTGCAGCACGGAACCAACATCTGTCTCGCCACCCGCTTTCACATCATCCAGAGACTGCAGCACCCGTCGAAACTGCGACGGATGCGCTTTCGGCGGAATGTAGGAACGAACCTTGGTGTCAAACAGCAGCAACCCCACGGCGTCGTTCTGACGAATCAGCAAATACGTGAGCGCCGCAGCCAGATAGCTGCCGTAGGTCAGCTTGTCCATCTCGCCGCTTTTGAACGCCATCGATTCCGAGCAGTCGAGAAGAATATACGCGCGCAGGTTCGTTTCATCTTCGAACAGCTTCACCTGATACTTGTCGGTGCGAGCCAGCATCTTCCAGTCCATCGCCCGCATGTCGTCGCCCGGCGTGTATGGTCGATGATCGAGGTACTCAACCGAGAATCCGTGATACGGACTGCGGTGACGCCCCGTCAGGAAACCCTCCACGACCTGTTTGGCAACGAGTTCCATGTTGCCAACACGCGACAGTCCCGGCGGGTCGAGAAATTTCAGAGGCATTATTGCGGACTCCTGCGAACTGTGAACTTTATTCTTCTCGAATCATGTCCAGCAGTTTGCGAATGAGATCATCCGTTGTCAGGCCGTCACTCTCAGCAGAGAAACTGGTCACTAACCGATGCCGCAGCACCGGATAGATCACGTAGCGAATGTCCTCACTGGAGACGTTGACACGTCCGTCGAGCAATGCATTCGCCTTGGCCCCGAGCAGAATGGACTGACAGGCACGCGGACCGGCACCCCAGGTCAGATACTTTTTCACAAACTCCGGAGCATCCGGTTCATTTGGCCGGGTCGCTCTTACCAGCCGCACGGCGTAGGCCGACGTCGATCGTCCGATCAGAACTTTCCTGACAATCTTCTGCAGATGCAGGATGTCCTCCCGATCCAGCAGTGCCTGCAGTTTAGGAAGACCTTCCGCAGTCGTGGCTTCCGCAATTTTGAGTTCTTCTTCAAACGACGGATACTTCACATGGATCTTGAACATGAAGCGGTCAAGCTGTGCTTCCGGCAGGGGATACGTGCCTTCCTGCTCAATCGGGTTTTGAGTTCCGAGTACAAGAAACGGTTTCTCAAGCTGAAAGTCCTGACCGGCGGTTGTGACTTTGAATTCCTGCATGGCCTGCAGCAACGCAGCCTGAGTCTTGGGCGGCGTTCGATTGATTTCATCGGCCAGCACAATGTTGCCGAAGATCGGGCCCTTGACGAAGCGCATCCGACGTCGACCGGTGCCTTCTTCTTCGTCGAGAATTTCCGTACCGGTGATGTCTGACGGCATCAGGTCGGGTGTAAACTGAATGCGGCTGAACTTCAGTGAAAACAAATCGGCGATGCTTGAAATCATCAGCGTCTTGGCGACGCCTGGCACACCTTCCAGCACGCA
>JAYTAK010001155.1:0-2721 GCA_043737515.1 Candidatus Kuenenia sp.
GGATTGGAACCGAGGAGCGGATGAAGATGTGATGGAACCGGCCAAAGACCGGCCAAATCGTCACTTTTCCATACTCTCAAGAGTGACTTCCGTCTCCGCCACGACTACCTTGCCGAGGAGTCGGTGCGATGATGGCTGGACAGAAACCTGTCCAGCACGTGAGCAACGTCACTTTGATCCTCAACGTAACGTGAGACGTTGGCGTCTGGACGCAGTTGGGAATCTCTGTGCGGTACGCTCTCGGAAGCAACGGCTGACAGTGATTTCCGCAGAGTCGTTGCCGCAACACTTTTACCGCGATGGTCATCGATGGTCCAGCTTCAGCGACAGGCGGGCATCCGCGATGGCGATCTGCAATACCGAAAAAAGAGACTTAATTGATGATCGGAACCACCGTCAGCCATTATCGCATCACGGCCAAGCTTGGCGCGGGCGGGATGGGGGAAGTCTTCCTGGCAGAAGACACCCGGCTGGAACGTAAAGCGGCCATCAAATTTCTGCCACCGGAAATGGCAAAGGAGCCGGAGCGGCGACAGCGGTTTCTGAAAGAAGCCAAGGCCGCCTCAGCCCTCAATCATCCGAACGTCTGCATCGTGTACGATGTCGGCGAAACCGACGATGGCCGGCCGTTTATTGCGATGGAATATATTGAAGGCGGGTCTTTGGATCATGTCCTCGAAAAACGAGGACGCCTGCCGATCCCGCAAGTCGTCGATCTGGCTGTCCAGGTCGCCGACGCTTTGGACGTCGCACACAGCAGCCGGATCGTGCACCGGGATATCAAGCCGGCCAACATCAGCCTGAATGAACGAGGCCAGGTCAAGGTTCTGGATTTTGGACTGGCCAAACGGTTGGCCACGGAATCCCACGACGCCTACGGAACGACGGCTATGATGCAGCAGACTCAGGAAGGCACCGTGGCGGGTACGCCACGTTACATGAGCCCTGAGCAGGCCCTTGGAAAGCCACTCGACCATCGCTCGGATCTGTTCAGTCTGGGTGTGGTGCTTTACGAACTCATGACCGACAAGGCACCCTTTGGCGGCAAAAACTTTGCCGAGATCCTGAACAACATCGTGCATTCGCAGCCGACGGCCATTGCGAGACTCAACTATGACGCGCCGCCCGAATTGGAACGCATCACGCTCAAGTGTTTGCAGAAGTCACCCGATCGCCGCTATCAATCGGCTCGCGAACTGATGATCGACTTGAAGAACCTGGCCAGGGAACTGGAACATGGCCCGACGACTTCCGGATCGGCGATCTTCAACCGCGGCGAAGCCACGCAGATGTTTGCTGCTCCGCGAGGTCCGACAGCGCCAGCGGCCGAGCCGTTTTCACTGGAGAAGGTCAAGTCCAGCGACGTACTGCTGAATTATGCGGCGATCGACGATTACCCGCTGCAGGATGGCAAGCCCGGCTGGGTCTCGCAACTGCATCGCAACCTGGAAGTGCGGATGGAACAGCTGTCAGGCGAAAAGGTGCGCATCGGCCGACTGCCGGAGGATGCGGTCTCGCCGTCGATGGAAGCCGAACTGCTGGAGCATGTGCATCAGGCCAAGGCCATGATTTCGGTCGTCTCGCCACCCTTCGTGAATTCCGCCATGTGTCAGCGGGAGGTAGAAAGATTCTGGCAGGGCGCAGAACGGACCGGAGGGCGCTACATCAAGGACAAATCGCGGCTGCTCAAGGTACTCAAGACCTCCGTCGCTGAGCAGCAGATGCCGCGACCGCTGATCGACATCTTCTCACCCCTGTCCGGATTCGAATTCTTTGAACTCGACGCCGACACCGGTCGCGTCCGTGAGTTTGATGAAACCTTTGGGCCGACGCTGAAGCAGCGCTTCTTCGAACGTGTCTACGACCTGGCCTACGATGGCTGCCAGGTCCTGAGCCTGCTCAAACAATTCCGTGCGAGTGCCGTTCCCCAGGCGGCAAATCCCCATCAGCAATGGATCTATCTGGCCACGACGACATCGGATGTCTCGGACGAACGCGACCGCATCAAGCGGGAATTGCTCGAGCGGGGACATGTGGTGCTGCCCGATGCACCGCTGCCGATGCTGTCCAAAGACGTCGAAACCGTCGTCCGCGACTGTCTGGCCAAATGCAACATCGCTGTCCATCTGCTGGGCCAGCGTTACGGTGTCACGCCGGAAGACTCGTCCGAATCGATCCAGGCCCTGCAGGTGCGCCTGACGGCCGATCGAGCACTTGGGCCCAATCTGCAGCGCCTGATCTGGATGCCGGGAGGCAGCGAGATCGCCGACGAGCGTCAACGCGCGTTCGTGCTCCGCGTGCAGGAAGATCCCGTCCTCCACCATCGCGCCGAAGTCATTGAAGGCAACCTGAACCTGCTCAAAAAGGATCTCATCCGCCGTCTGACGCCGCCCGAAGAAAAACCGAAGGCCCCGACCGCCCCGCGCAGCAATGTATCGCCGGGGGGAGCACCCAAACTGTATTTGATTTGTGACCCGAAAGACGAAGCGGCCATTGAATTGTTGGAGGATTACCTGTTTGCTCAGGGACTGGAAGTCATGCTCCCAGCTTTCGATGGCGACGATTCTGATGCGGCGGCGCTGCATCAGGATAATCTGCTGACCTGTGACGCGGTGCTGGTTTACTACGGCGCTGCCCCCAAGGCCTGGGTCGATATTAAGCTCCGCGAACTGCTCAAGGCGACCGGCTACGGACGTCCGGCACCGATCGGCGTGCAGGCGG
>JAYTAK010001156.1:0-6220 GCA_043737515.1 Candidatus Kuenenia sp.
TCCACCAACCCAGGCCGAACCGGCTTGAGGAGAGTTTCTGCGTCTCATACGGCTCCGCAAACCCCGTAAAAGACTGCCTTGCGCAAAATGGGCGGCTACCATGAGAATCGTTTTTTGGTGTCGGTCGGTTCTAACTTGCAGCGTCATTCGACGTCCTTCTCGAAAAAACAGTGGATAATGAAAAGTGGATTAACAGCCCGAAAGCGGCACTCCTCCCGGAAATCCTGCGTGAAGACAGTTTTCCCCGGAAGTGTGCTCCAAACACCGATACGACGCTGCAGGTTTCGCGGATTGTGCCGACTTTTCCGGATTCTGTTCTTCACGCAGTGCGCAATAAGGCGTTGTTCGGCGAGCGGTAGACGTGAGTCCCCTGATTTCTACGGTGTCCACGCGGTCAATCAGGGGATTGACATCCCCTGCTCGCCAAAGGAATGCATCAATTCCAAACGCGCGCGATCTAACCGCTCACAATGCTGCCAACAGGCGGTCAATGTCAGCCTGCGTCGTGTACAGATGTGCCGAGACACGCAGAAATCGACGACCATTCCATGAACCGACCGGAATCTCGATCTGATGACGATCACGCAGCTCAATTTGCAAGGGATCAGGCGATCCGTGGTAGCCAGGTTTCCAGCCAGACGGCCGAGGCAATTCGACGGCTGCCATGCTCACAAAATCTGATTCATCGGACGTGCAGAATGTTCGCACACCGGGCATCTCCAGTAACGCACGCCTCGCATAGCAGACAATCGCATGGGCATGTTCACGAAACTGCTGCAGCCTTTCCGGCGTAAAGAACCTGACGGCATCCGCCATCGCCAGCAGCGGTGCCGGGTCGCGAGTTCCCAGCCAGTTTGTGCGATCTTTCCATGTGGCTGGCCGACCCGCAATGCTGCCGCCCCAACTGATGATCGGACAACGAATTGACGAATGGTGGCGCGGATGAACCCACAGAAAACCGCTGCCGAACGGAGCACATAGCCATTTGTGACCGCTGGCACAATAGTAGTCGCAACCCAGATCGTCCAGATTGACATCCAGCATCGCGATCGCGTGAGGCCCATCGACGCACACGGGAATCCTGTGCGATGCTGCCATCTGGCAAATGGCTTTGATCGGCAGAATACAGGCGGTTGCCGATGTGACATGACTGACGACAATGAGTCGTGTTCTCAGTGTGATGGCGGATTCAATCTGCGTCAAGACTTCGGCGGTCGTTGGCGGAAACGGCAGCGTCGCTGTGACCAGCCTCGCTCCGGATTCACGGCATTTCGCCTGCCAGATGTTCTTCACCGCACCGTATTCGTGGTCGTTGATCAGGATCTCATCGCCCGGCTTCAGGTCAACACTCGCCGCAACTACGTTCATCGCCACGGTGGCGTTGTCGATCAAAGCCAAGCGCTCCGGCTGCGTCTTCAGGAACTCCGCCAGGACGGCGGACGTTCGCTCCAGTTCGGCTTCCATTTCCTGGCAGAAAAACCGCATCGGCTGGCGCTCCAGCCGCTCACTCCAGGCCGCCCGTGCCTGTTGTACGGGGAGCGGAGAGGGTCCGAAAGATCCATGATTCAGGTACGTTGTGTCCGGATTCAATTTCCAGAAAGACGCCAACGGATGCTCACTCAGCACAGGCGAAAAACTCCTCGTGTACGACTCCAATTCTGATCCGGCGGCACTGGGCGGAGTTTAACTGGCGGTCCGGCGGCGTGCCAGCAGACTTCTGGTAGCCCTCTGAATTGCTGCTTCCCGAATCCCAGCATCCGATTCCTGAAGTCAGATCTCTGTTGTGGCAGCCAAAAGGCTTTCCTAGACTTCCGCCTGCATTTTCGGCGAAGCGCCGGAAAAACGCTCAATCAGCGTTTCAAACTTTATCCGATGAAATCCCAGGTATAGGGCAACAATGGCGAACTACTTTTTCACGAGCGAATCGGTCAGCATGGGGCATCCGGACAAAGTGTCCGACCAGGTTTCAGACGGAATTCTGGATGCGTTGCTGGCTCAGGATCCAATGTCGCGCGTCGCCTGCGAAACACTGTGTACTACGGACCTTGTCGTGCTCGCTGGTGAAATCACGACTCAGGCCAAAATTGATTACGTCGCGGTCACACGGAAAGTCATTCGCGATATCGGCTACACATCCGATGACATCGGATTCAACGCCGACACATGTCGCGTCTTCGTCGCACTGCACAGTCAGTCGGGTGATATCGCTCAGGGTGTGGACCGTGACGGTGCCGGCGACCAGGGTCTGATGTTCGGTTATGCCTGCAATCAGACGCCGGAACTGATGCCGGTTCCCATTGCATTCGCTCATCGATTGATCAATCGCCTGACGGAAGTGCGGCAGACCGGCGTGGTGAAGTGGCTGCGTCCGGACAGCAAGAGTCAGGTCACGATTGAATACGACGGCATGAAGCCCGTTCGCGTTGAAGCGATTGTCATTTCAACTCAGCACGACGAAAGCGTCACTCAGAAACAGATTGCAGCCTTCATCAAAAAGGAAGTCATTGGCAAAGTCATTCCTGCCGAGATGCTGGACAGCAAGACCAAGTACCACATCAACCCGACGGGTCGATTCGTCGTCGGTGGCCCACATGGCGATACCGGTCTGACAGGCCGCAAAATCATCGTGGATACTTACGGTGGCTGGGGTCGACACGGCGGCGGAGCGTTCTCCGGCAAGGATTCGACGAAGGTTGACCGATCGGCTGCTTACATGGGACGTTATGTGGCCAAGAACATCGTGGCTGCGGGTCTGGCAGAACAGTGCGAAGTGCAGTTGGCCTACGCCATCGGCGTCGCAGAACCGGTCAGCATTCGAGTCGATACGTTTGGCACCGGCACGATTCCGGAAGAGCGTTTCGAAAAACTTGTGCGCGATCATTTTCCGTTGACCCCAAAAGGCATCATCGAGCATCTGAAACTGCGTCGCCCGGTGTTCCTGAAGACCGCCGAAGGTGGTCACTTTGGCCGCAGCGGCGACGGCTTCACCTGGGAAGCCAACAACAAGGCTGCGGCTTTGAAGAAAGCAGCAAAGTAGGCAGACGAACAGGTGTGTTCCGCTGGCGCTGCACACACCCTACTTCCATTCAACATTCACTTCCCACCGGCACGGATGCAAGGGTATGGGTATCGACAACGAACGGCCAAAGCAGGACGTTGCTGATCCCGAAAATGCGCACTTGCGCCCGGAAATTCGACAGATCATTGCGCAAGGTACTGCTGCTCCGGCGGCTGCGGAAGGATCGACACGATCGGCAGCATTGCTGGTCGCCGCCAGCATGTTGCTGCTGTGGTTGTCATTCACGCCCGTCGAGTGGTCGTGCCTGGCTTGGATCGCGTTGGTGCCATTGAGCTTGCTCCTGCGACTGAAATCGCTGCCGACGCGATGCTATTTGGTCACATGGTGCGTCGCATTTGTCTGGGCGTTGGTGACTCTGCAATGGATGCGGCTGGGACATCCAGCCATGTTTCTGGCACTCGCTGCGTTGGCACTTTACGTGGCTCTATATGTGCCGACCTTTGTCTGGCTGGGACGTCGCTGTGTCGCGAAAGGGCTCCCGGTCTGGCTGACGGTTCCGCTCGTCTGGACTTCGCTGGAATATATCCGCGCGTGGATGATTACGGGATTCGCATGGTACTTTCTGGGCCACACTCAGTACCGCTGGTCTGCACTGATACAGATCTGTGATGTGACGGGAGTTTATGGTCTGACTTTTCTGGTGGCACTGGTTTCCGGGGCGATCGCCATCCACGTTCCGGCAGGCTGGCTGCAACGACTGAGGCTGAACGTTGAGACAACGCCAGTGCCTGGGCCAACGACCCGAATTCAATGGGTGCCTGTGCTGACTTCGGTCTTCGTGTTGGTCGCTTGTCTTGTTTACGGAGCGATCCGCCGCACACCGCCCGAGCAGTTTCCCGCTGGTCCGGTGTTCGCCCTGATTCAGGGGAATTTTTCACCGGAAATGAAACATGACGAAGCGGAGAATACGACACGATATCGGGTTCACGATGCACTGACTCGGGAGGCCGTGTTGATGCAGCCGGACTTTATTGTCTGGCCGGAAACGATGTTCCCGACGCCCGAGCGATCCGTGGCCGAAGGCGTGACTGACAAGGAACTCCTTGAACATCTGCCGCGTGAAGTCCTGCAGGCGTATGGGAACGAGACTGAACCTCTGGTCGCCGATTGGCGCGACGATTCCGTGCGGAAACGCCTCGAAATGCACGCCCAGGCATCGGGTGCCGCGCTGGTGATCGGCGTCCTGGCGATTGTCGCTGAGAAGGATCGGCCAAAGATGTATAACGGAGCGGCGTTTGTGCGACCGGATCTGGGGTATTCAGGCCGTTACGACAAAGTGCATCGCGTGCTGTTTGGCGAGTACATTCCTTTTAAGGATCTCTTTCCCTGGCTGCACAATCTGACACCGTTTGGATCTGATCATGGTATTGAAGCCGGCACGGGCGTCCGCATGTTCGAATACGGTGGATATCGCATTGCTCCGTTGATCTGTTTCGAAGATACCGTCCCTCCGCTGGTTCGCGAGATGGCAGGTCAGCGTGACGCAGCGGGCAATGAATGCGATGTGCTGGTGAATTTGACAAACGATGCCTGGTTTCACGGTTCCAGTGAACTGGATCAGCACTTGATCACCTCCGCGTTTCGATGTGTCGAGACTCGAACACCCATGGTGCGCTGCGTCAACGGCGGGATTTCGACGTTCATCGATGGCAATGGACAGATTCGGGAACCAGCCGAAATTCGCATGATGAAAGAACCCGTTGACGGCTTGCAGATAGAGTTGAATCCCGTGGAGGGCCTGCGTGACCCCGAAACCGGCTATTGGCGACGGCAGTTTTCAGGCATTATCTTCGGCCAGGCTCCGCTCGATCCAAGACAGTCCCTTTACGTCCGATTCGGTGACTGGTTCGCGCAGTTGTGTCTGCTGACGACGGTGATTTTTGTGGGCCTGTCATACGTGCGTTCGAAGTGAAGCGAAAAGCAAAGTGCGTTGTAAAAACTGCGCAACCCAAAGTCACGTCATCCGAAACCCACGCTTCTCACGAAATGGAAGGCATTTTTTGCAATCAACGCACAGCATAAGTCATTTCCATAAAACGACTTAGGGCGTTGACAAATGTTTGACACTCGCATGACGGCGACCCAACACGGTGCTGTTGTCGAATGTCGATAGGCATCGTATTGTTCAACGGTTGTGCTGTGGCTGAGACACATCGGTTGACACGCACGAATGCATGTTGGCTGGCCGGATCGAACTTTTGGCGTTCCTTAACTTAACAACTCCTGGGATGGATCTAATGAGCGTTGCTACTGCATCTGTGACTGCAGATCATGTACTCACTCCTGTCGAAATCAAACGCCAGCAGACGCAGGCGGACACTGACACTCTGGTTGCCGCATTTCATCGCGAGCAGTTGCGTTGGAGCAACGTCGATTGGGTTGTGGCATTGTTTCTGATTGGTGTCCACGCGGGGGCTCTGGCCGCTCCATTTTTCTTTAGCTGGACGGGACTTGCCGTCTGCCTGGTGATGCACTGGGTGACGTGCAGTGTGGGCATCTGTCTGGGTTATCACCGATATCTGTCGCACAAATCAATGAAGCTGAAAGCTCCTGCTGAATTTGTGGTGATGGTTTGCGGCTGCCTGTCTGGTGAAGGTTCACCGATGACATGGGCGGCCACACATCGTCTGCATCATCACAAGTCTGATCAGGAAGGTGATCCGCATTCTCCAATCAGAGCAGACGGCTGGTGGTCACACATTCTGTGGCTGTTTCCAAAACGCTCTACTGAGTCCGGTCGTGTGCTCTATCGACGCTATGTGCCGGAACTGGTCGATCGCCCGATGATGCAGTTTTTTGAAAAAACGTTTGCCCTGTGGCTGTGGGGCGGTGGTCTCACAATGCTTGCCGCAGGGTGGATTTTTGGTGGCTGGCGAATGGGCGTTTCACTGGTTGTCTGGGGTATGTGTGTGCGAATGGTCGCCGCCTACCACAGCACATGGTTTGTGAATTCTGCCACGCATCTCTGGGGTTATCGCAATTACGACACCCGCGATCATTCACGCAACCTGTGGTGGGTTGCAATCCTTGCGTATGGTGAAGGCTGGCACAACAATCACCACGCTCATCCCGCCGTTGCCCCTGCCGGCCACAAATGGTGGGAAGTCGATATCACATGGTGGTCAATTCGACTGCTGCGAG
>JAYTAK010001157.1:0-6216 GCA_043737515.1 Candidatus Kuenenia sp.
GAAGGCGGTTTTCTGGAAGAAGTGCTCAGCCGCATCGCCGCCTTCAACGACCATCAGGAAGAGTTGAAGGGCAAAGTCACAGGAGCAATGGTGTATCCGGTGTTTCTGATGGTCGTGGGACTGGGAATCGTGACCGTTATGATGGTCTGGTTCGTTCCGGAGTTTGCCACGATTTTTGAATCCATGAAGAACAAGGGAAACCTGCCCTGGGCAACGACAACGCTCCTTGGGATCAGCGATATGCTTCAGAACTATGGTTTACTGATTCTGGTCGCGATTGTCGCATTGGCTGTCGGGACGGTTTTCTATTTTCAGTCTCCTGACGGAGCCCGAAATTTGGACAAGTGGAAACTGAAAGTTCCCATTCTTGGCACGATCCTGCAGAATCTGGCTGTGGCGAGATTCTGCCGGATGTTGGGCACTCTCCTGAAAAACGGCGTTCCCATTCTGCAGTCTCTCAGGATTGCCAAGGATGCGAGCGGAAACGTGATTCTGGCAGAAGCGATTGGAAACGCAGCGGACAACGTAAGCAGCGGTCAGTCGCTGGCCGTACCGCTGCGGTCCAGTGGACAATTCTCACGAGACCTGATCGAGATGATCGCAGTTGGCGAAGAGGCCAACAATCTGGAAAATGTGTTAATCGGTGTTGCCGACAACCTGGAGCGGCGAACCAGTCGACGAATCGACACGGGTGTGCGTTTGCTGGAACCGTTGCTGCTGCTGGTGATGGCCACAATTGTCACATTCGTAATTGTGGCTCTCTTGGTGCCCGTGATGACTATGTCCAAGAACGCCTGATAAATGGATTTGTTGAGCGAATTAATCAGAGAAGACAGACAATTCCTGACTGGAACGGTGTTTGAAGTATATTACCCGTTGACGCAGACGGATTCACACAATCAAGGTTAATGAACACGGGCAATCCGAGATTTGCGGTCAGGGGCCGCATCAATTTTGTACTCCAATGGAAATCGGAACATGCGAACTAACTCAATAAGACAATCGGCTGCTCTGACACGAGCAGGTTTCACGCTTCTTGAACTGCTGATCGTGCTGGCGATTATTTTGGTGATCGCAGCGATGGTGGTGCCGGGACTGGTTCAACAACAGGGAAAAGCGATGAATGACGCGACGGAAGGCAAGATTTCCGACGTCGGGCAGAATCCCGTCGGCACTTGGGCCGCGTATCACGATGGCACATTTTTCAAAGGAAACACCAATGATGCCTGGCAGGCCATGACGAACCCTGGAACTTACAAAGGTCGAAAGTTTACAGCCATCACGGACGAACCGCCGACTGACGCATGGGGACAAGTGCTGCAGTACGAATGGGACGGAAGTGGACATAGCAAGAAGCAAAACGCAATGAAGCCCGCCATTTGGTCGATCGGAGCCAACGGACAGGACGAAGGCGGCAGTGGCGATGACATTAACAACTGGACGCCGAGAAACGCCGAAGGTTCCAAGTAGCCGTCGCTTGTCGATTTTGAATTGAAACCATGAGAACGCTCGGGGACTTTCGGTCCCGAGCGTTCGTGCATGAGCTGGCTCGACTGATTTGGCTTTGATGATGATGAAACGCAATTCCACAATTTCAACGATATTCCCTCCCATTGTGCCGGTTGGAGTGCGGGCTTCAGCCTGCTGCGATTGGCGCGACAGAATGAAGCCCGTACTTCAGCGACGGCGCAGCGGCTTTACGTTGTTCAAAACCATGATCGTGCTGGCCATAATCGTGGCTGTTACCATCGTACTGGCCATCATTCTTGTGATCGCCGCTATGGTGGTGCCGAACCTGATCGGGAAACAGCAGGGCGAGATGGAAAAGACGACTCAGGCGATCATTAAGAGTGTTGAAAAGATTCCCGTCGGCTACTGGGCGGCTGATCACGATGGAACCTATTTCAAAGGCAACGCCAACGACGCTTGGCAGGCGATGACGAATCCGCCACCGTACAAGGGGCGAAAGTTGCGTCCGCTGATCGATGAACCTCCATTGGATGCCTGGGGACAAGTGTTGCAGTACGAATGGACGGGTGACGGACACAGCAAGAAGCAGGGAGCGCTGACTCCAGCGGTCTGGTCAATCGGCGCCAATGGACAGGACGAAGGCGGCAGTGGCGACGATCTGAACAACTGGACTTCAATGGCGGCCAGCAACACGAAGTAGTCGATGCTGAATTGAAACCATGCGAGCGTTAGGCATTACTTTGATGCCGAGCGTTAGTGCTTAAACTGGCTCAATTGATTTGACTTTGAATATGAAGCGTATTCCCACAATTTCGGTGACAAAGAAAAAGTTTGCGGTCGCGATCCCACTCTGCCGCAGCGGCTTTACACTGTTCGAACTGATGATCGTGCTGGCCATCCTCGTGGCGGTCACGGCGATGGCGGCACCGACGATGATGGAGAATGTTCGCAGCGGTCGCGTGCAGGAAGCGGCCGAAAATGTACGTGAAGTGCTGGCAGCAGCTCGAACGTACGCAATTGACACGGGCGTCGATTATCATTTTCGCTTCGAAGTCGGCGGAAACAATGTGGTAGCGATTCCGGCAGAGCAAAACGCATCGATCGGCAATTCGTATGATTCGGACAGTGAGACCGCTGAGTTTCTGTATCGTTCCGGGGAGCTGCCCAAAACCATCTTTCTGCGCAGCAGATTCGGTGAGACGTCCGGCAGCGAAACTCTGAAAAGCCAGGCATTTGGGAACCTGGAAAACGCCGGCGATCTGGCATCAAAGACGTGGTCAACGCCGATTCTGTTTCGCTTCGATGGCAGTGCGGAAGACAAAACGTTTCGTGTCATGGACGAACAGCAGCGGAGTTGTGATGTTTCCGTGCGCGGACTGACGGGAGCAATCTCAACGTCCGGCGTCTTCATCATGGAGGAAAAATGATGAAGATCATGAGCGGAACGCTTGGGGGAGCGGCAGTAGACGAACCGGCGAGCCGGGGCTGTCAATCCTCGGATTGTTTTCAGGAGCGGCATCAGGGGATTCACGTCCCCGGCTCGCCTGGTCAATTCTCACGGTCGGATCGCCGTGGCTTAAGTCTCCTGGAGGTTCTGATCTCTGTCGCCATTTTTCTGGGAGCGATGACCGCGATTATGCAGATCCTGAATTCCGGGCAACAATCGGAAATATCCGCTCGGCTAAGAACAGAAGCGGTGCTGCGGTGCGAGGCGAAGATGGCGGAGATCGTGTCCGGAATTGAAGAGGCGGTATCGACGAGTGAGCAAAGATTTCCCGATGACGAAATTGGAAACTGGCAGTGGTCGTCCGAAGTCGGCAACGGCGGTGCCACAAGTCTGCTCAAAATTACAGTTACGGTGGAACACCTGCCCGACGGAAAGAATCCCAACGCCGCGTTCGCGCTGACACGGTACATGCGAGATCCGCAGTTGTTCATTGATGCCGCGATTTCGGAGGCCGGAGAATGAGAGTCGCGACACACCGAGCGGGCTTTACGCTGCTGGAATTGTTGATCGCAATCGGGCTGACATCAATCCTGATGGTAGCACTGTTTTCCGCGATGAATATCTATTTCAGGCTGCAGCTTGACGGTCACGAAGAGATCACGCGCCAACAGATTTCACGCACCTTGCTGCGTCAGATGACGCGGGACATTCAGTCGGTGGTGTTTGTCAAGAAGCAAACAGTCGATGAGGACGAGAATTCAACTTCCGGCGGAACGAACACGACGGGTGGGACAAACACGACGGGCGGGACAAACACGACGGGCGGGACAAACACGACAGGTGGGACGAACACGACTGGCGGGACGAACACGACTGGCGGGACAAACACGACTGGCGGGACAAACACAACTGGCGGGACGAACACGACTGGCGGAACCACTGGTGATGACACGACGGCGGCGATGTTGACGTACACGAGCGGGCTTGTCGGTTCGGCCACAGATCTGTTGCTCTATGTCAGTCGTCCGGACCGTACTCTTTCATACGTGGATGCTCAAAGTCTGACATCGACCAGTGAACGCACAGGTGACCTGATGATCATTCGATATCTTGTGGCAGATACCGGTGGAGGTGGTCTGTCATCAACGATTGCCAAGCGATTTGCGGGAACCGAAAGCGGCCCGATCGGGCTGGTGCGAATCACTGGCGATTTGTACGGCATGAGCACTGCGGTGGAGGCGGGCGAAGATGAAGATGTTACGTCAGTCGATAAGATCGATGCGAAAGAAGTTTCCCAGGTGGCGTTCAGATACTACGACGGTGCCGACTGGCAGAAGACCTGGGACAGCGGAATTCAGAACGGCTTGCCTGTCGCCATTGAGATCATTCTGACGCTCAGAAACACGGAATCCAGCGACGGATTTTCGAGCGACGAACCCGATCCGTATGCACTCGGCGAAACCAAACATCGCATGGTCGTAGCGTTGCCTCTGGCTGAACCGTTCGTGGCGGAGACTGCAATATGAAGTCCCCCCGTAAACTTTTGCATTGTCCTCAGTCTTTCCGGCGGGCTGGTGCCAGACAGCGTCGCGGTTTTGTGCTGCTCGTCGTAACGATTGTGGTCATCCTGCTAACACTGGCGGCGGGGTCGTACCTGAACAAGATGTCGTTGGAACAGCAAGCCACCATGATGTACGGTCGTGACGTCGAGGCTCGCATGGCCGCAGAATCTGCCGTCGAATACGCCGCCATTCAGATCGGGCAGTTGCAAACCGAACAGAGCCAGGACGTCTTTCATAACCCGGCGATATTCCGTGGGCAGTTGATGACAGAAATGGCTGAAGCGGATGACCCGCGCGGGCAGTGTCGCTTCACCATTCTGGTTCCGAACGAATTGACGGATGCCTCCGCCAGTTCCGTGCGATTTGGTCTGGCTCGTGAAACTGCAAAGTTCAACATCAATCGCCTGACTGAATTTGAAGGCGACGATGATGACACGACGACTCCCTACGATGCCGTTTCGTTTGTGCCCGGTATGACCGAGGAAATTGTAAACGCCATCCTGGACTGGATCGACAGCGATGAAGAGCGAAGAGTTGGTGGAGCGGAATCGGCTGACTATCAGGGGCTCGCAGTCCCGTATGCGGCTCGGAACGCTCCGATGGAATCCGTTGAGGAACTGCTGCAGATTCAAGGGATCACCCCCGTCCTGTTTTATGGCGAGGACGCGAATCGAAACGGGATGCTCGACCCCAATGAAGACGACGGCAACGAATCACTTCCGAATGACAATGGTGACGGAATTCTGGACGTTGGCTGGCGAGAGTACTTCACAGCCTCCAGTCGCGAACGGAACACGACGGTCGATGGCGAGACAAAAATCAACATCAACGGCACGATTCTGACGGAACTGTTCGATGAGATTGAAGAGGCATTTGACACGGAAACTGCGACATTCATCATTGCCTATCGCTTGTGGGGCAATGAGAACGCCGACCCGGCTACAGTGAAGAGCCTGACGGTTGATCAAAAAGAACTGGCACAGGCCATCGCCGGCGGCCTGACGAACCAGGAAGGCATTTCCATCACGCGCGCCGGGATGAATCTCAATCAGGTCGCTGCCTTTTCATTTCGCTCGATTTACGACGTCATTGACGCTCAGGTCGAAGCTGAGATCAATGACGCACCCCAGATGCTCAACAGCCCCTGGACCTCCGGCAATCTGCTGGACAGGATGCCGGAATTCGAAGAAAAATTCACGCATGTGGACGATGCACTTTTGGATGGACGCATCAATGTCAACATCGCTCGGCGTGAAGTGCTGCTGGCCATTCCCGACATGTCCGAAACCATTGCTGACATGATCATCACGCTGCGACCGCCGATTGAAGACAGCGGTGTCGCATCGAATGTGATGACAGTCCGAGCCTCACCGACATGGCTGTTGGGCGAAAGCGTGGTCGATCTGAACACGTTTCGTCGTCTTGGCCCGTGGCTGACAACAGGCGGCGACGTGTTCAGCTTCCAGACTCTTGGTCATTTCGATCAGGGCGGTCCGACCACACGCCTTGAAGCCATGATCGACGGGACTCAAAACCCTCCCCGCATTATCTTTCAGCGCGACCTTACATCACTGGGCCGCGGCTTTCATCCCGGCCTGTTGAGCAGCAAGTAATCCGGTGTTTGAATAGCCCCCAATGCCCAGCCCTGTGAAGGTGCAGATTCAATGATTTCTTCTGGCAAGTAGTTTTGCGGTGGCAACGTGTTGTCCGTTGCCGGAGTACTTGCGTTTGGGCTGC
>JAYTAK010001158.1:0-2714 GCA_043737515.1 Candidatus Kuenenia sp.
AACGTGTCGCTGATCAGGTGCAGTTCGTCGGGATCTGCGTGCAGCGCACGGTACAGAAGGTAGCCTTCCTGAGACGGATCTTTTCTGAGTAACGCCAGACTGGCATTCAATCGTGTACGCGGTTCCGCGTTCTCATCCCGCACATGGTGTCGCAGGATCGGACTGGCATTGGCATGAAATTCATCAAACTCGCGCAGCATCGCGGGAACTTCGCTGACATCCGCAGCGCACAACGCATCGACCCAGGCATTGGCAAGTTCGTGTCGATGCTGACGTTCGCGAAATCTCCTGGCAAATAGAATCGCACACACGAGAGTGATGCTCAGCAATCCGGCGATTCCCAGATTGCGACCGTGTTGTTTTGTCGCGGCCACGACCATCCGCTGTTCGAGTTCACTGCGATTCTGTCGTCGCGTCCAGAACAGAATCCGCAGCCATTCCGGAAGTGAAGGCAATTGTTTCACTTCATGTCGCGCGTTCCACATGTCCGAACGCTGTGCCAGGAGCAACTCCGCCCGCCCGCGCCGGGTCTCCTGTTGTTTTCGCGTCAGCCAGCTTCGCAACGAGGCCACCAGATAGTCGTGTGCCAGTTGATAGCATTTCGTGCGTGACGCATTGCCAGGCTGAGGTGCATCCGAAGACAAATCCGTGGGTGAAATCAGCCGCAGCGAACCGTCGAGAATGCTGATGAGTTCTTCAAAATCCGCCTCTCGACCGACATAGCCACACGCCTGCATGAGTTCATTCTCGGAACGCATGGAGCCCTTGATGTCAGACAGGGCATCTGGCAGAAGCAACTTCAGCACGGCTCTGGCTGCCGCTTGGTGGAACCGGCGTTCCGGCGGTGCTGAAGGCCCGTTGAATGTCTCTTCGAGAAAGTTTACACCCAATCCCTGGGCACCGCCGACTTCGTGCAGCGTCGTCGGTGCCCACGGTCGGCTCTTCATCATTTCGGCGAACACGGCAAGCCTGACACAGATGATACGTCCTTCACGCGCGAGTCCATCGATTGCCGTTTTTACGAAGAGCGTCTGATCTGCCGACATTTCACTCTGGTGCTGAGGCAGGCGTCCGAATGCCACGCCGAACGCTCTGAGCACCTTCGCCGCATGGTCCATGTCGAACAGATCAACCGCAGCGGAATTCTGGCCTTCCTGAAGCCGAATCTCCAGCGCTTTCATAAAGCGCGAGACCGACATCCAGAAGTCGTCTCTCACCAGCAACAGACACTGAATCCGACCGCCATCACATTGCCGCAATGCCTGAACCAGTTCAGACTCCGCCAGATCCCGCGGCGTATGCAGCCACTGTTCAAACTGATCCAGCACGATCAGCAGTTTCTGACTGGCTGGCAGATACTGACCTCGCCGAATGGCGGTCAATGACTCCTTCAGCGACAGTGATTCGGGCAAAGTCGGACAGCGTTTTCGCAGGCCCTGCAGAATGCGGGATTCTGTTTCGTTCGGTGAGGACTCCACATACACGGTATCAATCTGATGAATCAATCGTGGCAGTAGCCCCGCTTTGACCAGCGACGACTTACCGCAACCCGACGGACCATAAATCAGTCCCACCTGAAACGTATTCTTCGGATCGGATTCTTCAATGTGTGTTTTCCAGAAACGAATGCTGTCCGGGAGCCCAGTACGGTCGCGCGGGCCTGGTAACAGATTCAGAAAAAAATCGGCGTCGTGCGAATCAAACGACCGCAATCCCTTGGGCACGATGTGCAGCAGTCGCTCGGACCTCTGTGATGAGGACGGTGCCAAATCGTCGGTATCGATGTTGACGGAATCACTCGCCACGTCATTGTCTGTGGACACCGGGTTTCGGGTACCAGACTGCGAACTGCTTTTCTGTGTCGAGGTCTGCGAATTCTGACACTGGCTCAGAAAGTGCCGCAGATCGTCTGCAAAATCGAGTGCGGTCGGATACCGATCCGACGCCTGTTTTTCCATCGCGCGGCAACAGATGCGTTCCAGTTCGCGAGGAATGCGATCGTCGAACTGCCGCAGTGGCTTCGGTTCGTGACTCTGAATCTGCCACAGAACCTCAGTATGACTGGCACCGCGAAACGGCTTCTGGCCCGTCAGCAGTTCGTAGAACACGACGCCCAGACTGAAAACATCGCTCCGTCCATCCACGCGGTGCCCTTCGCCACGCGCCTGTTCCGGACTCATGTAGGCCGGCGTTCCGGCACAGACCGGGCCTGTGCCGAACTTGTCGTCGCGGAGGGCAAGACCAAAATCCACCAGGTACGGCTTGTTGTCCGGACCAATAAGAATGTTTCCGGGCTTCACATCACGATGCACCAGTCCCCGCAGATGCGCATAGTGCAGCGATTCGGCGATTGTTGCAATCAACTGGCATGCTTCGTCCGGCTGCCGCCGCCGCGCTCGCATCTGAGTGACCAGCGTCGGCCCGTCGATGTACTTTGAGACGATATAGAATGGATGTGATGTCGTGCTGCCGACATCGTAGACGGGTACGATGTGCTCGTGGTCCAGGCTGGCGACCATCTGAGCTTCTTCAAGATACGATTTTGTATTACCGGACAGGACTTGCGGGTGCGGAAGTTTGATCGCGACCTGTCGGTTCAACTGCTGGTCTTCGGCGAGCAGCACGGTTCCGAATCCTCCCTGCCCCAGAATCCGCAGAATGCGATAACGCCCGACTTCAGTCGGCATCGACGATCCGGTGTCGGGATCGAAGCC
>JAYTAK010001159.1:0-2710 GCA_043737515.1 Candidatus Kuenenia sp.
CTGTTCCATGCTTCGGGATTCCAGATCTCGACACAAATGACGGCACCGACGATGACGACTTCTTTTCCTGCACCAACGCCGAGGAATGTTCTGAAACCATCCGGGATCAACAGTCGTGAACGATTCGCCAACCGCACGGTTTGATGGCGTGTCGATAACAGCCGGCCCAGCCGCTGCACTTCACCCCATCGCTGTTCCATTCGTCCGGAATCAATTTTCTGACGCAGCAATGCGATGCCGCTGTCTAAACGCTGCTGCCATTCCGCCTGCTTCCACAGACTCAGGCAACCTGCCCTTTCCTTCGCGATGATCAGGTCGCCGTTCTCGTCGGATACGGCAGATGCCAGTTCCGCAGGCAACATCAGGCGATTGCGATCATCGATCGTTCGCTGAAATTCCCCTGTGAGAAACATGACAAGCCTTCGTGGCAGATACGCGGTGAATACGTGGTCAGAACCGACCCGGTTCTGGCTGTTCCGACGCTGAGTCGCACAGCCTACCGGGCACAAAACCCACTTTCAACTGGTTTTCAAAGATCTCTGCGGGCATTTATCCCACAAGTTGTCGCGATAGCTTAGGATTGCCGGTTTGGGCTGGCAAGCCACCACATGGTCGTTTTTTCCGGATTTGACGAAAACCCTGAAGACGCGATCCGGGGTAGCTCAACTCTCGAAACATCCTGCCGTGGAGTATTCGCACTGCCTGCGGTTGCGGGTATGCTGTTTTCCCATGTCTGACGATTCCCGCAAACTTATTCCTTCGATGACTGTGCTTCTGGCTCGCCCGGAAGTCACGTCGCTGATCGAATGGTTCGGATCGGACATCGTCAGGATGAAACTGCTGCACGCGATCGAACGACTTCGTTCCAACCTTGCTGAGAAGAAATATTCTGGATCAGCAACAGCCATTGAATCGCATCATACCGGTGGGCTGACGCCCGACCGCTCGCCGAACGAATGGCCTGCCTCAAAGTTGGACTCCGAACAACTGGTGATCGGGTGGCTGGTGAGCGACATGGATCACTGCCTGCTGAACGCTCCGCGGAAAGTCATCAACGCAACCGGCGTGCTGTTGCACACGGGTCTCGGTCGCGCGCCTCTCGCCGACGCCGCGCGGAATGCCATCATCGAAGCGGCGGGCGCGTGTCTGCTGGAAGTGAATCCCGAATCCGGCGAACGTTCATATCGCGGATTTCAAGTCGAGGAACTGCTGACAGCCCTCACGGGTTGCGAGGACAGTTTGATCGTCAACAACAATGCTGGTGCCACAGTCCTGTTGCTTCAGGCGCTGTGTCAGGGCCGCGAAGTTCTGATTTCCCGCAGTCAACTGGTGGAGATCGGCGGGTCTTTTCGACTGCCGGAAATTTTTCAGACAGCGGGCGTTGTGCTGCGTGAAGTCGGCACGACCAATCGGACTCATCTGCGTGACTATGCCTCAGCGATCACTGAACGAACGGCGGCGATTCTCCGAGTCCACGCATCGAATTTTCGTATCGTCGGCTTCACGGCTGAACCGTCCAGCCTGGAACTCGCGAGACTGGCGCACGCGCGCGGTCTGATGATGTTTGATGACATCGGCAGCGGGCAATTGTTTCAGAATCCGGTCCTGGCCACATTCAACGAACCGGACTTTCGCACAAGCATCGAAGACGGTGCGGACCTTGTGCTGGGAAGCGGTGATAAACTTCTCGGCGGCCCGCAGGCTGGCATCATCCTCGGCCGCGCCTCCTTCATTCAGTCACTGCGTCACCACCCGCTTGCGCGTTGCCTGCGAATCGACAAAATCAGCCTCGCTGCCCTGCACGCCACACTGCTGATTCATGCTCGTGGAACTGCAACCGACGAGTTACCGCTCTATCAAATGCTGCAAGCCGACATATCCGCGTTGAATCAACGAGCGGAATCGCTTGTTGCTCAACTGTGTTCACTACCGGATTTGACCCTGCAAATCGTACCGAGCGTCGCAGAAGTCGGCGGCGGCTCCTGTGCTGGCCATCCGGTCCAGTCCGTCGCGATCTCGTTGAATTCATCCGGCACGCCTGCTAAAACGCTCGCCCGAAAACTCCGCCTCAGCGTGCCTGCCATCTGGGGTCGAATCGATGCCGACTGCGTCCTGCTGGATCTGCGTTCCGTCAACCCAAACGATGATCAACTGCTGTGCCAGACAGTAAAGGCCGCGCTGGGCGGAGAACGCTGAGGGATGCTGCACACGGATCGATGCCGCAGTGAAATCCCGCGCCGCTGCCCGCCTTCGATTCGCCTCAGGCTTTGTCCGTGCCCTGAATGGACGCCTCAAACTGCTGCCGCAAGTCGTCCGGAATGCGCGTCACGCGCTGGGTGTCGTAATCGAAGACAACGATCACCGAAACGCCCTCAGCCACAATTTCGCCTTGTTCACGACTGACGATCGCGTGTGTGATGTCGGCACTTGAACGACCTGAGCGTGTGATTTTCGAACCGATGTACACCGTGTCCGGAAATCGCAACTGCCGACGGTAGTCACATTTCACCGAAGCCAGAATCGGCCCGAGTCCGGTGCCGCTCATTGTGACGGCCGAATGACAGGCATTCAGCAAATCAACTCGCGCGGATTCGAACCAGCGAAAGTAGACGACGTTGTTGACGTGCCCGAATGCGTCCTGATCGCCCCATTGCACAGGCAGGCATGTGATGGTTCGATACCCCGCCAGCCTCGTACGAATATCAGCGGG
>JAYTAK010001160.1:0-2709 GCA_043737515.1 Candidatus Kuenenia sp.
GAATTGGCGAGCGGCATGCGTCAGCTTGCCGGTACAAAAAAGCGATGTACCGGAGGGCTCACGCCACTCCGCTCGCCGGACTCATTTCTGGCCGCGCGGGGTATAGACGACGGTCGGGTACAGGCTTCAGCCTGCCTCGCTCAAGGAAAATCGTGTGATTCGGATTCGGAGCAGCAAAGTGCTGACGGCATTTGCAATCGTATTGGTGACCGTCATTGCCGCAACAGCGGGGATGTTTCTGCTGAGCCTGACTGCACCCCGACCTGCCAATCTGGGCGTTCGCGACGGACGTTTAGCAGCCTGTCCCGATTCGCCCAATTGTGTCTCGACGCAGGCCGAAGATCGTGACCATTGGATTGCCCCCCTGACGTTTCAGATGAATCCCGAAGGTGTCATTGATGTGCTGGAACAGATCGTTCAACAGCAGCAGCGGGTTCGCGTTATCGAACGATCACCTCACTACCTTCGTGCCGAATTCTGCAGCGCGTTCTTTCGCTTCGTCGATGACGTCGAATTCTATGTCGAGGCGGAATCAGGCCGCGTGCATTTTCGATCGGCCTCCAGAGTGGGCCGTTCCGATCTGGGTGTGAACCGCAAACGAATGGAACTGATCCGCGATCTGTTTCAAGCCGCTCAGTCAGTCGAGCCAGCACAACCCGAGTCGCCCGCCGCCCCGCTGAAGTTTCAACCCGTACGCTGAGAATCGTTCGCGGGGACTGACAGGTCGCCTGTCGCAGCACAAGCTCACCGCATTTGGAGCGACGAATGTCGGGCGCGTGCTCGCAATGCCGGGTCGTCACAGCCTACAATATACTCCGCGCGGCCTGAAGTGAGTCCGGCGAGCGGAGTGGCGTGAGCCCTCCGGTACATCGCTTTTTTTGTACCGGCAAGCTGACGCATGCCGCTCGCCAATTCTCTCACTCATGACTGCGTGGAGTATAGCACCGCAATGCCTCCTGCCGCATTTCCATCCCGATCAAACACACTTGTACATCCTCAGAGCACTGCAACCGCATGAACGAAGAAAAGAAGTCTGTCTCGAAAGTCCCGTCACCCCGGAAACAGTGGTTTCAGAATCAAAGTGCGACGCACGGCGCGCGGCAGCCGTGGGAGATTTCTGTCTGCGGAGATCTGACCGAGCGGCAGGCCGACCTGTTGGAACGTTTTACAGACGTCCCGCGCGGAAGCAAGGGTGTGGTATACTTTGATTCGTGCGGCGGCAGCGTCTACACCGGTCTCGCAATCGGGACGCTGATTCGCCTGCGCAATCTGCGCGTCACAGCGGTCGTGCTTGGTGAATGCTCGTCCGCAGCGTTATTGCCGTTTGCCGCGTGCCAGCAACGTCTGGTGACGCCGCATTCGACGCTGCTCTTTCATCCCATGCGATGGCAATCCGATGAAGACGTGCGTCTGGAGGAAGCCACCGAATGGGCGCGGCACTTCAAAGATCTGGAATCACGCCTGGACTTGCTGCTGGCGACGCTGATGAATGTGCCGAAGGAAATGCTGCAGGGCTGGACTCGCCCCGGACGCTTTGTCACAGGCTCAGAACTGGCCGAAGCGGGCATTGCTTCGCTGTTTGATCCATTCAGTGAGCCTGATACCTGGAAAAAGATCCACATTGTGTGAATAATATGCTGTAGATCGCCCATGCGGCTGAATGACTTAAGTTTCCTGATCGGAGTGATTTCATGCAATGTTTGAAGCTGTTCGTGAGTGGACTAGTTGCCGTCACAGTTGCCGCAGGCAGTATCGATAGTTTTGCGGCAGAGAAAGCCGCACCGTCCCGGATTCTGATGCTGACGCAGAGTGTGGGCTATGTCCACAGCAGCGTCAAACGTCCCGACAGTGGCGAACAGAAACTGGCTGTTGCCGAAATTGCCATGATTCAGCTTGGCCAGAAGACGGGACTGTTCACCGTCGATTGCACGCAGGACGCCGCTGCGGATTTTACGAAGAACAATCTGCAGAATTATGACACGGTGATGTTTTACACGACCGGTTCACTGCCGATCGCTGATGCCGATCGTGACTACTTCTTCAAAGAATGGCTGACAGCCAAAGGTCACGGCTTCATTGGATTTCACTCCGCCGCTGACACCTATGGCGACTATCAGCCGTATTGGGACATGATTGGCGGAACGTTCGACGGTCATCCCTGGAACGCGGGCGACACTGTGACGATCAACGTACATGACCTTGAGAATCCAATGATGAAGCCGTTTGGTCACGAGTTCACGATCAAGGACGAGATTTACCAGTACAAGAACTGGCAACCGGAAAAGGTGCGCGTTCTGATGAGTCTCGACATGACGCGCTGCACGCCGTCCGAACCCCGCCATGTGCCGGTCGCGTGGGTCAAATCGTATGGTGATGGCAAGGTGTATTTCAACAACCTTGGCCACAACGAATCGACATGGCTGGATCAAAGATTTCTGGATTCGATCACTGCAGGCGTCAAATGGATGCGTGGCGAAGTCGAAGCCGACGCCACACCAAACCCGGACTTGAGCAAAGCCCAGCAAGAAGCTGCGAAAGCCGCTGCCGCCGCTGCAAAAAAGTAACGTAGCTCAGTCGCTCCGCCGACTGAGATTCCAATGGCGTGGACTTGAGGAATTTGACTGGCGAGCGGGGTACGTAAGTGCCCTGATTTTCGCGTCATCTGGAACAAATCAGGGGATTAACATCCCCCGCTCGCCTTAAGTCCAC